>JAABPV010000016.1:0-11979 GCA_011391865.1 Desulfobulbaceae bacterium
TCTTGGCTTCAACACGCCAAAAAAGCTATTCTTGGGAACTTGCCAAAAAATTGCACTTGGAACTTGAATCCACGATCTGTGGTAAATCTCTATACATGATATAGGCTTACTATAAGTGCTGTCTTTATAACCGCTTGTACATTCATGGCATTGCTAATGACCATTTTTTCTTGGCGACTGAAGCCGAATTAATTTCTTGTTGCTATCGTAACATTTCTGGCAATACGGGCCATCTTTTTCCCCGTTCTCCTTCGCAAGGAAGTAATACGGGGATTCCCATAATATACTGCCATGTTTCTTCAACTGACCGTTGAGCCGGTGAATCTCTTCGTCTTTTTCAGAGAGAATCTCTTTAAACTTTGCGATTTTGACTTTGGCATCAGCAAGATTATCGATCAAATCTGCTAACTTTAACTTCACCTCTGCCGCTTCCAGTGAAACCTCACTGTTCTTGATGAGCTTGGCGATATCAGAGGCGTGTTTTACGCCAGCAAGAGCAGCGGTTATTTCTGCTATAGGCACTTTATCCTCTATGAAATAGAAATGATTTTGTTGGTGAAAATCAGCACAACGTCGCCTTCACACCCGGCGGAATCCCTTTCTGGCAGGGATTTTCCTGAAACACTTCCTGCAACGCTTTGCCGAGCTGACGGAAAAGCAGCAGCCATCCTTCCGCAGGATCAATCTTTTCCCGGATGTGAATCATGATGCTGCAATCCAGCCCGCCTGCCAAGCCGTCGAGAAAATCGTCTAAATCTTCGGAGAATAGACCGCCGAAGACATCCTGACCGAGCAAAAATCGCTGGCGGAACGCGCTGTACGGCTCGCAGAAGGACACGAATTTGACGAACTTGCGCCCCTCCACGCTCACCCCGACGCTCACCGGCTGACTGGCCAAGTCGTCCGCCGTGCTGACGCTGCTGCCCGCGCCCTGCACCCCACAGCTGTTCATGCGGAGAATGAGCAGCTCTTTCAAGGCCCTGCCCAGCACAAGGCCGGTATCCTCCATCACCACATGGCTGGAACTCAGCCGCTCGGCGACGAAATCCACAGCCAGCATGAAGCCCGCCTCCAGTGCCATAGCCTCCAGCAGGCCGCCGAAGCCGCTGACCTGAATGGACGGCCCGACCTTGAATCGGTACACACCGGGCCAATGCCCGCTACAGCTCACCGCCACGCGCACACGGCTTTCCGCTGTGGTGCGGACAACAGCGGCGGTCTGCTCAGAAAGCTCCTCGACCACGATGCCGTGCGCCGGAGCAGCCTTGTCCGTCGTCGTACCTGCCTGAAGTAGCGGTATTTCCGGCGCAAACATTTTGCTCAGGGCGATGCCGATCGAGCGGAACACGCCCTCCCAGGCATGGTGCGGGTCTTCCACGCCGCAGATGCGGATGTGCAGCCGCGCCTGCAAGCCCTGCGCCAGCCCGCGCAGCAGCTCCAGCAGTGGTGCGCTGTCGGCGAGCTGCTCGCAGCGCAGGCCAAAAAACCATGCCGGGTCAAGCTGTTCCACGGTCTCAATCAGCATGTCCGGCTCGGCGGCGGTGACTGTGACCTCCGCGCTGCCGTCGTCAATCATGCCCAGCGCGGCTCCGCTCTCCGCTTGACGGGGAAATCCGGCAATTGCCCGACCCAGCGCAAGGCCAAGCTGTGGCCAGTCATTGCTGTTCCAAAACAAATCAATGCCGCAGCCCATCCGCCAAGCGATATGCTCGACCATGTGGCTGACAAAATCATTTGGCGTGAGGAGATTTTTCTTGGTCGGCGTGCCGAAATGCAGGGAAATCTGATTTGGAAGGAAGGATGAATACACTTTTCTGATAAAATCCGACTGCTCAAGATCAGAAAATGCTGCGCCTCCGGTAGCCACGCCAATGGTGAAGCAGCTTGCTTTGCTGCCAGCCTCCGCACCAAGCAAAGAATCTTCAATCACAGCACACTGCACTGGTGGCAATTCCAAGAGATTTGCAGCATAGATGTAAGTGTCAGGCGCAGGCTTTGGCCGCAGGTTGTGCAGATCGTTGCCGACAATCAGATCAAAATACGCGGCAATACCAGACTGCGTGACAATCTTGCGCACATCTTCGGTCGGATTATTGGAAACCACTGCTGTTTTGATGCCCTGCGCCCGGCAGGCGGCAAGAATCTCGACAATGCCCGGATTGACCGGAAACACTGCCTCGTTGCGAGCCTGATTGTATTCAGCAAGAACAGCACCCTGCACGGCATCTGCTGCGGTGATGCCGTATTCTGTCGCAACAAAGGCAAATATCCGCCGCCAGAATTCCGGCGGATGATATGCGAAGATAGAGCGGATGAACTCTTTTGAGAGATGAACTGGCCTGCCAAGGTGTTTCCTCAGCAGCTCGCCGCAGAGGGACAGGTCAAGGCCGAGGCTGTCTAAGAGAACGCCGTCCATGTCGAAAAGGATGGCCTTGGTTTCGTCGGGCAGCCAGAGAATGTTGTTTAATTGCATGTTTTACTGCTTTGCAGCGGATATGGCAGAAGGTTCAGTTCCCCGATAAATCGGTAGTCGCGTTGATTCTTCGAGATAAATTGACATTCGAGAAATATGGCTGTAGCGGCTATGAAGGCATCAGGAATGAGCAGGCCATGACTCAGACGATAACTATGAAGCAAATCTGAAGCAATGTCAGACATCCTGCTGTTCAGTCTGACTATTTGAAAAATCAACATGAAACGGTCTAAGTTGTTCAGCTCCCGTTTGTCGCGGCAGCCGACAACCAGCTCCATATAGGTGACGATGCTTATCGCTGGTGAATTACTTTTTCTAATCCAAGCAAGACACTCCGTCGCTTCATGAATTCCTCGTGCCGCACCAATCAGAATATCTGTATCTATCAGCACAGTATCAGACATCTTTTATCGCCCATTCGCTGTTTCGAGTCTTCCTGACCCAAGATGAACTGTCGCGCATGTCATCACGATCACGCCACATGCCAATGAATGGCTCTTCAGAATGCTCAAGGTTTGTCGCCTTCTTTCTTGCTGCTGCATATTTATTTCTGATGAATTCGACAAAATCAATAACTTGCTGTTTTGCTTCAGGAGGAAGCGCGGCAAATTCACGTGCGATATTGTTCATATACTATCACCTAAAATTATTACTCTATTATCATGCGTCGAGTCGTATTGCTTTCAGATTCACCGCGCTGCCACTGCGGATATCCTCCTCGCCTCGCGGTAATCCCTCATGAAGCTCGCATCGCCGAGCAGAAGGGCTGTTTCCTCCTCGCTGCTTCGCTGCAAATCCTCAAGTAAAGCCAAAACGGTATCTAATTTTTTAGCGGCATGGCATCGATGACACAGCGAATCCTGTTTTTATTTCCGCCGTCGCCAACCCCTTGACTTTCTATATCTTGTCTTATTTGGATGGCTGTAATGATTAACACTCCATGACTTAAAATTTTTTCCAGCAGCAGGAGTTCCTCCTACAGGTGATATCTTTTTATAATCTTGAACAAAATTTCCTGTAGTTAACATCTGAACGACATCCTCAATATTTTTAACCTTTAGCGATTCAACATAACTCTCTTTCCCATCAGGTGTTGTGTAAATTAACACATCAGTTCCATCCTCAAGCTTGTCTGTTTCTATTTTAGAAACATTAACAGGATTACCGTCAATTGGTCGCATTATCCATGTGACACCTTTTAAATCTACAGTGCTTGCCATAGCATTAAATACAATAAAAAATTGCATTGAAACAACTAACAGTATGTTTTTCACAGAGAACCTCGCGTAAACGATTTCTTGTTAACGCTCCAGCGGGGGAACGTGATTTCTACTTCCCAATACAAAACTTAGCAAACACCGCATCCAGCACGTCATCCGGCGTGGTCAGGCCGACGATGTCAGCAAGATGGTCAAGGGCGGTCTGAAGATCAACGGCCAGCAGGTCGGCAGGCTCGCCCGCCAGCAGGGTCGCCTCAACTTGAGCGCAGGCGGCCAAAGTTTTCTCTAAAATCAGCTTGTGGCGGAGATTGGGCGCACAGGCGGGCTGCTCGTCCATACCCTCGCCGCTGCCCATCGCCGCCTGCCAGACCGCATCCAGCAGGGCCTCGATGCCGCAGCTGCTCTTGGCCGCTGTCCGCACCTGCATTTCTCCAGTAAATTCATAGCTGATCCGCTCCAGCAGGCCGCTGTCTGCCGCGTCCACCTTGTTCAGCACCAAAATCCGCTTTTTCCCCGCCAGCGACTGATGCAGCTCGCGGTCAGCGGCAGTCAGCTCCTGCGAGGCATCCAGCACCAGCAGCACCAAATCTGCCTGCTCGACTTTGCGCCGCGCCCGCTCGATGCCCAGCCCTTCCACCGCGTCGGCGTGCTCGCGGATGCCCGCTGTATCAACCAGATGCACCGGAATGCCGCGCACTGAAATCAGCTCCTCGATGGTGTCGCGGGTGGTGCCGGGCAGATCGGCGACGAGGGCACGTTCCTCGCGCAGCAGGGCGTTGAGCAAGCTGGATTTGCCGACATTGGGCCGCCCGGCTATCACCGCCTTGAGGCCCTCGCGGAAAACCCGGCCCTGCTCGGCCAAAGCGAGCAGCCGCTGCAAAGGCTGCGCCGCCCGCGTCCGCAGCAGGGCCAGCAGATGGCCGCTTTCCAATATCTCAGCGGCATCATCAGGAAAATCTATCGCTACCTCCACCTGCGCCAGCAACTCAACCAGCGCGTCCCGCACCGCGCTGATCCGCTCGTAAAGCGCGCCTTGCAGATGCTCGGCAGCCAATTTCGCGCTGGCGGCGGTGCGAGCCTCAATCAAATCGGCTACTGCTTCGGCGCGGGTGAGGTCAATCCGCCCGGCAAGAAAGGCCCGCTTGGTGAACTCGCCCGGCTCGGCAGGCCGCGCCCCGGCAGCGATGGCCTCAGCAAGAATAGCCTGCAAAACCGGCCAGCTACCGTGGCTCTGAATTTCAGCCACGTCCTCGCAGGTGTAGCTGTGCGGTGCGCGCATCAGCACGGCCATCGCTTCATCCAACACCGCGCCGCTGCGGTCTAAGACTTTGCCGTAACAAAGCCGGTGGCTTTGCCAAGCAGACTGCGGCCTGTGCGGCGCAAAAAGCTGCCGCAGGATGCCTTCCGCCTTCGGCCCGCTGATGCGGACTATGCCGATGCCGCCGCTGCCCGGAGCTGTGGCAATGGCGGCAATGGTGCCCTCAGTCTTCAGCAGGCTCGCCGCCACTCTGCTGCCCCTTGCCGCCCTTGCGCGGGAACGGCTTCTTCTTGCCCGGCTTGTAGATCAGCACCTTTTTGAACAGCCCCTCGCCGACCGAGCGGCTGCGCACCTCCTTGTCGTCCTGCAAGAGCATGTGCACCGCCCGCCGCTCGGAAGGATTGAGCGCGGGAATGGCCTGGGTCATGCCGTCCTCGCGCACTTGGGCGGCCAGCTCCAGCACCCGTTTTTTCAGCTCTTCGATCCGCCGTTCGCGGTAGTCGCCGACCTCCAGCGCGAGCTTGGTGCGGTCGGGCAGCAGGCGGGTGGTCATTTTCCGCAGCAAATACTGAAGGCTGTCCAAGGTGCGGCCTTCCTGCCCGGTCAGCGCGTCCTGATGCTCGCCGCTGATCTTGCAGGCCACGGTCTGGTTGTCCAGCTCCACGGTCACAGTGGAAGGGCAGCTCATCAGCTCCAGCAGCTTGGCCACGTCCTGCCGCACCGCTTCAAGAGCTTCGGCTGTCGGCGGCACATAAGGGCCAAGTTCTTCCGCCGGAGCCGCTTTGCTTTCCGGTTCGGCCTGTTGCGGTTGTTCCGCCTTCTCCGGCTGCGGCTTGGGAACAGGCTTTTTCCGCTCCTTGGCAGGCCGCTGCTCTTTTTTCTTCGGCAGTTCCTTGGCCGGGGCAGATTCAACCTGCGGAGCTGCTGCCTCCGTTTCCGGGCGCACAGCCTCAGCAGCGGGCTTCGGCTGCCCTTTGCGGCTGACCCGAATCCGCGCCCGCTTCCGGCAAAGGCCGAAGATGCCGGGCGAGCCGGTCTCCAGTACCTCGATGGTCAAGTCCTCCTGCGAGGCGGACAACTCCTTGCAGGCATTGGCAATCGCGGCGGCAACGTTGCCGCCGTAGAAATCCTGTTCTTTTGCCATGATAAATTCCTCAATTCAGGACGGCCTCGGCGGCGGTCTGCCGGTTGATCAGCTGCTGCTGGAGAATCGAAAGCAGGTTGCTGACAAACCAGTAAAGCACCAGCCCAGAGGCGAAATTGACAAACATGACCGTGAAAATGACCGGCATCATCTGCATCATCTTGGCCTGCTGCGGGTCGGCAGTGGTCGGGGTCATCTTCTGCTGGAGAAACATGGTGCCGCCCATCAGCAGGGTGAGCACCGGGATGCCTTGCAGCCAAGGTATCTCGAAGCCGAGCATCAGACGGTCAGGCGCAGACAAGTCGTTGATCCAGAGCATGAAGGGCGCGTGGCGCAGCTCGATGGCCGCCATCAGCACCTTGTAGAGGGCGAAGAAAAAGGGAATCTGAATCAGCATGGGCAGGCAGCCGCCGAGCGGATTGACCTTATACGTCTTGTACATGGCCATCATCTCCTGATTCATCTTCACCGGGTCGTCCTTGAACTTCTCGCGCAGCTTGGCGACCTTGGGCTGAATCTTCTGCATGTTCTTCATCGACTTCATGCCCTTGTGCGTCACCGGCCAGAAGGCCCCTTTGACCGCGCAGGTGAGCAGGATGATGGCGATGCCGTAATTGCCGAAGATGCCGTGGAAGAAGTTGAGCAGCCAGAGCATCGGCTTGGCCAGCGGGCCAAACCAGCCGAAATTGATCGTCTCTTCCAGCTCGTAGCCGACCTCTTTCAGCAGGGAGAGCTTTTTCGGGCCAAAATAGCCCTCATGCTCGAAGACGGCGGACGCGCCCGGAGCCAGCTCTTTCTGGCCCTCGCTGAGGACAGTGCGGATGTTCTGCTCGCCGGAGCGGCTGACGCTGATGCTGCCGCTGCCGCTTTTCTCCGGCAGCAGAGTGAGCATGAAATAGCTGTCCATGTGCCCGGCCCAGCCGACTTCGCCCTGCACCAGCAGCGGCCCCTGCGCCAGCTCTTTCAGCGCGATTTCCTTCAGCTGCTTGTTGACATAAACTGTGGGGCCGCTGAAGAGTCCGTTGCTGGCTCCAGCGGTGAACGGCCCGTTGCTCATGGACAGGGCCGGAAGCAGCTGCGCCGGAGCCGCGCCGCTGTTGGTCACGGTGGCGACACTGCCGATCAGATAGCTGTCGGCATGAAACGTCAGCTTGCGCTCAATGCGCAGGCCGCCAGCCAGCTCGGCCCGCAGGATCAAGCTGCTGTCGCCCTGGGTGACGCTGACCGCTGTTTTCTCCGCCTTGAAGAGGGGCAGATCCTTGGCCGCGCCGCCGTCCAAAGTGAAGGTCATCGGCAAGTCTGCCGGGTTGCTGACCGTGATCAGCTCCACCGGCGGCGCGTTTTTATCCCGCGCCTGGCGGTAATTCTTGAGAATGAAGCTCTTCAGGCCGCCGCCCTGCTCGAAGAAGACCGCCTTATAAAGAGGGGTTTCCACGTTGATCTCGCGGGCAGCGGCATTGATTGCCACTTGAGCCGCAGGAGACTGAACAACTGCTGCCTGCTCCTGCGTCTGCGCCGGAACTGCGGCGGACTGGACTGCGCTCTGCTGCTGCCCCTCAAGAGGCGCGACCGGCTTGGGCGGCGGAAATAAATACTGCCAGCCCAGCAGGATGAGCATGGAAAGAATGATGGCCAGTATGGCCCGGTAGGTGTCCATTGTTGTGTTGTGTCGGTTGAAAAGGAAAGGTCCGGCGGAACAGCGGCAGTTCAGCGGCGTTATTCAACCGGATCATAGCCGCCTGCGGCGAAGGGGTGGCAGCGCAGGATGCGCCGCACGGCCAGCAGGCTGCCCCGCGCCGCTCCGTGGCGGGTCAGTGCTTGCACCGCGTATTCGGAGCAGGTGGGGATGTAGCGGCAGCAGGGCGGAAACAGCGGAGAGATGCAGAGCTGATAGCCCCGCACCAGCAGCAGGCAGCATCGCGCTGCCAGACTGCGGCGGCCAGATTCAGGCCGCTGCCGCATCGTGCCGCTCCGGCAGGCCGGTCAGCTCCGCCACCGCCGCCCGCACCTCGTTCAGGCCATCAAGAGTGAATTCAGGCCGCACCGCGAAAACGATGTCGCTGGAGCTGGGAAAGATGTCCCGGTGCAGGCGGAAGGTTTCGCGGACGAGCCGCTTGATTCGGTTGCGGCGCACTGCGCAGCCGGTTTTGGCCGGAACGCTGATGCCGAGGCGGCTGCCCGGCAGGCCGCTGCCGCAGCAGACCAGCAGGAAGCCTGGCCCGCGCAGCCGCCTGCCCTGCCGGTAGACCAGATTGAACTCTCCGCTCTTCCTGAGCAGGCTGGATTTGGGCAGAGCGAAGCGTTTCATGCGGATCAGGCGGAGAGCCGCTTCCGTCCCTTGGCCCGCCGCCGTCTGATCACGGCCTGGCCGGAGTGAGTTCTCATGCGGGCGCGGAAGCCGTGGGAGCGGGCGCGTTTGATATTGCTGGGCTGAAATGTTCTCTTGCTCATGATCTGGGTTCCTGATGCTGATGTTGTTGAATGTTCCGGGCCTGCGCCCGCCGCTGTCCTGCTGCCTTGCTCAGGCTGCCTTGCTCAGAAATCCCGCTGCACGGGCAATGTTTTCATGGACAGGGAGAGCTGCGGTGTGCACAATACGGGCAGACAGAGGCCACCGTCTTGAATTGAAACTTATTATTCTACTCAGCAGCGGCGGGGCTGTCAAATTATTTCCCTCTGCAACGGAGAAAGGCAATGAACACAGCAGCGGAAGTGCTTCGGCTGACGGAGCTGGCGGCGTATCAGGAAGGATCGGTGGTGAGCAGGACGCTGCTCACCAAACTCACCGGCACAGTGACGCTCTTCGCCTTTGCGCAAGGGCAGGGCCTGAGCGAGCACACCGCCCCGTTTGACGCGATGGTGCAGATCCTTGAGGGCGAGGCGGAGATCACCCTTGCCGGCCAGCTGTTTCGGCTGGGAGCAGGCGAGATGCTCATCATGCCCGCGCAGCAGCCGCACGCCCTGCGCGCACTCACGCCCTTCAAGATGCTGCTGACCATGATCCGGTCATGAGCGGGCCGCGTCCGCCAGCCCGTACTTGGCCGCGTAGCCCCTCGGCGTGACCATCTTGCCTTGAAAGGCGAAGGTCGCGCTGTTGCCGATGATCACCGTGCTCTGCATCCCGATCTCCTCGTCCAGCATCTTGGCCAAGGTGGTCAGGCGGACGCTCTCGTGCGGGCGGCCCGCGCCGGTGACGATGCCTGCCGGGGTCTCCGGTGCGCGGTGTTCGAGCATGATCTCCTGCGCCCGGACGATCTGACTGGAGCGTCTGCCGGACTTGGGATTGTAGATGACAGTGACGAAGTCAGCGGCGGCGACGGCGTGCAGGCGTTTCTCAATCAGCGGCCAAGGGGTCATCAGGTCAGAGAGGCTGACAGCGGCGAAGTCGTGCATCAGCGGCGCACCGAGCACGGCGGCGCAGGCGTTGAGGGCGGCGATGCCAGGGATGATCTCGATGCGGCAGGTGCTGCCAGTTTCCCGCGCCAGCTCGTAAACCAGTCCGGCCATCGCGTAAATGCCTGGGTCGCCACCGCAGATCAGGGCGACCCGCTTCCCTTCCTCAGCCAAGGCCAGCGCACGGCGGCAGCGGTCAATCTCCTGCATCATGGCCGAGGAGAGCACGTCCTGCTCAGGGCGGACAAGATGCGCGATCAGCTCCAGATAGGTGCGGTAGCCTGCGACAATCTCGGCCTGCTCAATGGCCAGTTGGGCGCGGGGCGTGATCAGGTCCGCCGCGCCGGGGCCGATGCCGACCACGGCGAGCAGGCCGGTCTTGATGGATTCTGCTGCGTTCATAAACGGCTGCGGTGTTCTGTGAATGATGCGCTGCGGCATGTCCGCCGGGCGGTCTGACGACGCTCACTATACCCTATCCCCTCAGCCCTTGGGAGAGAAAAGAGGCTGCACCCCTCTCCTTCACAGCCTGCGACGAGTTTCAATCCTTGATGGAGGTCAGCTTAGTCAACTCCGGGCCAGTGACGCTCCTCCTCGACTCACAGAAGAAGTTCTAACAGCGGTGCCGCGCCTGCCGCAGCTCCGGTCTCAGGCAGGCAGCACATCCAAGATGTCCACCAATCTCCCAGCGTAGCTGTTGCGGACTAGACTAAGCAGCGCGGCGTGATCATTGATCCTGACGACCAGGCTGCTCACTGCCGAGCCGCTGCATCCTTCCAAGGCAAAGTCCCCATTGGCAGCCGCCGTGACCGCCGCGCCGACCCGCCCTTCCTCCTCCATGTCTAACAGACTGAGCAGCAGCTGGCCACTGCGCGAGTCAATCACCGCCTGCACCCGCAGCATCTCATGCCCTGACGCTGTTCCGTCGATGATGCTCGCATACGGGGCCGCCGCTTCGCCGCCTCCGGTGAGGATGCCTGTCTCTGCGCCGGGGCTGAGGCTGGTCACACGCAGAGGCGAGCGCAGCTTGCGGCCGCAGGTTCCCTTGCGCAGCGCACCGTGCTCGCTGTACCGCGTGGTCAGAGTCACGGCATACTCGTTCTGCCAGGGCGCATTCTGCTCCGGGATGTCTGGCACCAGCAAAACCGTGCTGTTGGCGACCAAGGCGTACACGCTCTGCTTCCTCAGCCCGCCCCATGTCCCTGCGATCACGCAGCCGCAATCCGGGCTGCTCTCATTAAAGTCTAAATTGCTGCCCATCAGCTTGAGCACGCCGCCTGCAAAGAGCACATCCGCCAGCTTCAGCTTGGTGTCCTCAGTCAAGCTGATCATTGGTGCCTTCTCAATCATCGGCAGGCGTTCGAGCTTGGCCATTTGCCGGATAGTCTGCACAAAAGGCCGGGATGGTCGAGCATTGACCTGGAGCATGTCGTCATCATCAGGCAGTGGGTCATCGTGCCTGTCTAACTTACCGGTGAAGGAGACGCTGAAGCTGAAGGCATAGGGAAAAGTCACCTGATTGCCGTTGATCAGCTGCGTCTGAATCCACTCCATCATCAGCGGCGCAAGGGATTTGATCATCTCCTCGGTGAAATGCGGATTGGCCGAGGCGAGGTCGGCGGCCATCTCCTTGTATCCGACCGTCCGGCGAGGTGCGGCTTGAATGCGGTAGGACAGGGGCGTGGTGAGGGCGTTCACTCCCGGCCGCCATTGAATGGTCGCCATAATCGTTCTCCAGTAAGAAAGGGTGATGAGATGAAAAAAGACTGCGTTCGTGCTGCCAAGCCTAAAATCTGGCGGGCCGTTTGTCAACAGCTATCTTGCGATTGCCGTAAAATACGTCTATCTGCTGCCCGCACCATAGCCTGAACCATGCTCTGACTGCGGTCTGAATTTTTATCTGACTATAGTGCGAGCTGCGCAGCAACCTGCTTGGCAGATTGTATCAGGATAGATTCCTGCTTGCATCGTCTTGAAAAAGGAAGTATTATGGGAAAAAAGCAGCGGTTTAGGTATGACCTATAGCAAGTTTCTATATTATTGCAGGAGCGGTTCACCTACTATTGTAGGGGCGATTCGTGAATCGCCCCTACACAACGTTGTTCGTATTCGCCGACTGGTTAAACCATGCCAAGCAATAGCTTGAAGCATACCATCGGTATGCTTCAACGTATCGCGGCAGGCGTTCAGCGATAAAAAAGAGCGGCGGATCAAGTCTGCCGATTACCACCAGCACCCAAGGGAGAATCTGATGCTCTCGAAGTTTTTCCTCGACCGGCCCGTGTTTGCCTGGGTCATCGCCATTATTATCATGACCGTCGGTCTGCTGGCGATCTGGCAGATGCCGGTGGCGCAGTACCCGCCCATCGCGCCGCCCGCCATCGCCATTGATGCCTTCTTCCCTGGCGCGTCAGCGGAGACCGTCGAGAACACGGTGACGCAGATCATCGAGCAGAAGATCACCGGCTTGGACGACATGATCTACATCTCC
>JAABPV010000016.1:12078-17905 GCA_011391865.1 Desulfobulbaceae bacterium
GCGGAGACCGTCGAGAACACGGTGACGCAGATCATCGAGCAGAAGATCACCGGCTTGGACGACATGATCTACATCTCCGGCACCAGCTCGTCCTCCGGCAGCTCGCGGGTGGAGCTGACCTTTGCACCGGGCACCGACCCAGACATGGCCTGGGCCAAGGTGCAGAACAAGCTTCAGCTTGCCTTGGCGAGCCTGCCTGACGTGGTGCAGCGGGCCGGCCTGCGGGTGAACAAGTCCACCCGCAACTACCTGCTGATCGCCGCCTTGATTTCAGAGGACGGCAGCATGGACAGCAGCGATTTGCAAGACTACGCAGCGTCGAGTCTGGAAAAAGTGCTGTCGCGCGTTGAGGGCGTGGGCGAGGTCGAACCGTTCGGCTCGCAGTATTCCATGCGGATATGGGTCAACCCTGACAAACTGACCAGCTACAGCCTGACCTTTGAGGATGTGGCAGCCGCTCTGCGCGCGTACAACGTCGAGGTCTCCGCCGGACAGCTCGGCGGACAGCCTGCGCTGCCCGGACAGCGGCTCAATGCGCCCATTGTGGTGCAGCACCTCCTACAAACACCGGAGGAATTCGCCCAAATACCGGTGCGGATCAACCCGGACGGCTCGGCAGTGCGTATCAAAGACATTGGCCGCACCGAGCTGGCCAGTGAACGCAGCGATTCGGTCACCCGGAGCAACGGCAGGCCCTCGGCAGGCTTGGCCATCCGTCAGGCAGCGGGTGCGAACGCCCTTGCCACGGCTGATGCGGTCAAAGCCAAGCTGGCGGAGATGAGCAGATTTTTCCCGCCGGGCCTGAAAGTGATTTATCCCTACGACACCACGCCCTTCACCAAGGTTGCAATCCATGAAGTGGTGAAGACCCTCTTTGAAGCGGTCTTCTTGGTCTTCATCATCATGTATGTGTTCATGGGCAACATTCGCGCCACCATCATCCCGACCATCGCCGTGCCGGTGGTGCTGCTCGGCACCTTTGCCGTGCTTGGCTTTTCCGGTTATTCGGTCAACATGCTGACCATGTTCGCGATGATTCTCGCCATCGGCCTGCTGGTGGACGACGCGATTGTGGTGGTCGAGAACGTCGAGCGGATCATGAGCGAAGAAGGGCTGTCGCCGAAGGAAGCCACGGCGAAGTCTATGGACGAGATCACCAGCGCCCTGATCGGCATTGGTCTGGTGCTCTCCGCCGTCTTTGGGCCGATGGCCTTTTTCCCCGGCTCGACCGGCGTGCTCTACCGCCAGTTCTCCATCACGGTCATCTCCTCGATGCTGCTGTCCGTGGTCGTGGCCCTGATTCTAACCCCGGTGCTCTGCGCCTCCTTCCTCAAGCCGGTCAAGGCCGGGCATTCGCCCTCAGAAAGCGCGATTTTTTTCATGCGGCCTTTCTTCACGGCCTTCGAGTTCTGCTTCGGCGGCATCCGCGCCTTATATGTGCGCTTTGTCGCCTTCACGCTGCGGGTGAAGATCATCTTTCTGGTGGTCTATCTGGTGATTGTGGCCGCCTCCGCCCTGCTGCTCCGGCAGATGCCCACCTCGTATATTCCTGATGAAGACCAAGGACTGCTGATGGTGTTGGTGCGTCTGCCTGCCGGCTCGACTTTGGATCAGACCGAGGCGGTGCTGACCAAAGTGCGGAGCCATTTTTTGGATACTGAGAAAGAAGCGGTGGCTGCGGTCATGACCGCAGCCGGGCGGAGCTTCGGCGGCTTGGGCCAGAACATGGGCATGAGCTTCGTCAAACTGAAGGACTGGGGCGAACGGCAGCGGCCTGACCTCAAAGTCAAGGCGGTCGCCGGGCGGGCGATGAAGGTTTTCTCGCAGCTGAAAGAGGGGCAGGTCATGGCCTTTCCGCCGCCGCCGGTGATGGAGCTGGGCATGGCCACCGGCTTTGACTTCCAGCTGCAAGACCGGGGCGGCCTCGGCCACGAGGCATTGACCACCGCCCGCAACCAGCTCCTCGGCATGGCGATGCAGGAGCCACGCCTGATGGCGGTGCGGCCCAACGGCATGGACGACACGCCCGAATACCGCGTGGATGTGGACTGGGACAGGGCAGGCGCGCTCGGCGTGCCGCTCGGCTCGATCCACAGCACGCTGGCCACGGCCTTCGGCAGCAGCTATGTCAACGACTTCATCCAAGCAGGCCGGGTGAAGAAGGTCTATGTGCAGGCCGACGCGCCCTACCGCCGCCTGCCTGAGGATTTAGACCGCCTCTACGTCCGCAACAAGGAAAACAAGATGGTGCCGTTCTCCGCCTTCGCCTCAGCCCGCTGGAGTCTCGGCTCGCCCAAGCTGGAGCGCTTCAACGCCTTCCCGTCCATGAATATCCAAGGCCAGCCCGCGCCCGGCCACAGCACCGGCGAGGCCATGACGGTCATGGAGCAGCTAGCCTCGCGCTTGCCCCAAGGCATCAGTTTCGACTGGAGCGGCCTCTCGTATCAGGAGAAAATGGCGACCAAGCAGGGGCCGATCCTCTATGCCTTCTCCATCTTCGTCATCTTCCTCTGCGTGGCCGCGCTGTACGAGAGCTGGACGATTCCTGTCGTCAACCTGCTGATGCTGCCGCTGGGCGTGTTCGGGGCGATAGTCGCCAGCTCGTGGCGCGGGATGCCCAATGATGTTTATTTCCAGATCGGCTTCCTGACCACGATGGGCCTCTCGACCAAGAACGCCATTCTGATCATCCAGTTTATCAAAGAACGAATGGCGGTCGGCCAAGGACTGACCGAGGCCACGCTCGACGCGGTCAAGACCCGTTTCCGCCCGGTCATGATGACCTCGCTCGCCTTCTTCTTCGGAGTGCTGCCGCTGGCTTTGGCCAACGGCGCAGGTGCAGGCGCGATGAACGCCCTCGGCACAGCGGTCTGCGGCGGAATGCTCTCGGCCACCTTCATTGACTTGGTGTTTATTCCGCTCTTCTTCGTGGTGGTCTCGGAGTGGTTTGGGGGAAAACGGCAGCAGAGGGTTCCAGCCTGACATGGCGGCAAAAACGCCTCTCTCCTATCAGGAGCGGACATACCGCAGCGTGCAGCATTCCGGCCTTGTCGCCTCAGCAGTCAAAATGGCGGAGACCGATCTGCACATTTTGGCATCTGAGACGGCGCAGGATCAAGCCCTGCTGGTCGTGGCCAAAGTGCGGACGGAAATTGAAATGTACATTCGTCAGCATCCGCTTTTCCTCAGCAGCCTGATGCCGCTGCCCTTGGATGCTGCCGCCCCGGAGACGGTGCAGGCCATGCTGGCCGCCGGACTGGCCGCCGGGGTCGGACCTATGGCCGCTGTGGCTGGAGTGATTGCGGAAGCGGTGGGGCGCGAGCTGCTCAGGCAGGGACTGGCGGAGGTGATTGTCGAGAATGGTGGCGACCTTTTTCTGGCCCGGACGCAGCCCAGCGTGGTCGCCATCCATGCCGGCGAGTCCCGCCTGAGCGGCAAGCTCGGCATCAGCCTCCGACCGGAGCAGATGCCGTGCGGCCTGTGCTGCTCTTCAGGCGCAGTAGGGCATTCGCTCAGCTTTGGCCGGGCCGATGCTGCCGCTGTGCTCGCCTCTTCAGCCGCTCTGGCCGATGCCGCCGCCACCCGTTTGGGCAATGAGGTTGCTGACAGAGACAGCCGCAGCGTCAGCCGGGCGGTCGGGCTGGCCAAGGATATCGACGGTGTTGCCGGAGCAGTGGTGATCGCAGGAGATCATCTCGGCGCTTGGGGCGAAATCGAGCTGGTCCGGCTGTAGTTTTTTTCAGAACCGGCTGGGAATTTTCTCCTGCACGTCAATCTGCTGATTGATCATGACCACGCTGTGTTGCAGCGGAGAAGGCCTCTGCACCGCGTATCTCCCCCCTGCTGCCGTGATCACCGGCACCAGCCGCTCCTGCTCAAAAATTTCATAGGCTTCTTGGAGATTCTCCCAGAAGCCTGCCCATTGAGAATGTCTGTTCCTCTCCAGATTTTCTTTGGTCATGCGGAAGGGAAAGATATGGACGCTGAACTGCTTCTGTCCTTGCAAAAAGGCTTGGTGGGCGAGCAGATAAATTTCCTCAACTTGCAGATTGCCCATGGCGAAACAGCCTTCAGAAATGCATTTGCCATGCACCATGATGGCACCGCCAGTGCGGCTGTTCTCACGGTCAACGGCGTTTGGATAGCCAATGTCAAAGGAGAGATGGTAACGGCTGAGCGGATTGAGCTGGCCGCCGGAGACGGTGTAGAAACCCTCAGGGCTTTGCAGGTCGCCCTCGCGCAGCTTGGGGCCGACTGCGCCGGAATATGCGCAGATCGGATACGTTTTGAACAGATCAAACCTGCCGTCCTTCCGCACCCAGACCTCCAGCTGCTTGGACCGCTTAAAAATCCGCATGAAAACAGGCTCGCCGAGCCGCATTCCTTTTGCCGCAAGCTGCCGCTCCACTCTGGGCCGGGCGTTGCTCATGAAGGTTTCGGCCTTTGGGCTGGTTGGCAGCAGACCGTCCAGCATAGGCTGAGCTGAAGACAAAATAGGGATGATCAGAAAGACACCCAGCAGGGAACCGAACAAAATGCCGCTGCGCATAATTGTCGTCGTTGCAATTGCAAGTTGAGATTCAGGCCAAAATGGCCCAGATAATTTCCGGGCGGAAGCAAAAAAAGCGGCATCCGCCGCATATAGCTGGAGCGTGATAACTTGACACTACACTTAACAGGTATCATCTTGTTAAGATTGACAATATCAACTAAAGCTCTGTCTCATTTTATCCTGCTTCAGCTATAGCTCCTCCCTTTCGGGAGAACAAAAGTATTGTAAGAGGCCGGATGCCTTTCTGTCAACCGCAATGCGGCCTTTGCGTCGCAGAAAAATTTCCTTTACAAAATTCCATCATCCTGTTTGAGCATCTTTTCTATTTTTGAAAAATCCATTTGAATATAAAGACTTATGAAAATATCTCCTAAGTTGCTTTTTGTATGAGGAATAGACATGTTGTTGTCGACTTCGTAGAGGCTGACGGCCTTCTGTATTTCAGCATCGTATATGCTGTCAATGCTGCCGGCATAGTATTTTGCTTCTCTCAGCATCAGCTTGAGAGATTTAATCCGCTGCTGCTCACTCAGTTTCAGCCATTTCTGATACGCAGTGACCGTTGCGTTCGGCGACGGGCCATCCGCCGCGAAGCAGGAGGAAAAATCAACAGAAATTTTTTGATTAGCATACTGATAGTTCTGATAAATGCCTCTGAGTGCCCACAGCGCGGCAGCTTCAATCAGCGTCCGCTGTGCGCCGTGAATTCCTTCGCGCAATCTGGCCTGAGAGGCAAAGCTGACGCTGCCTTCGCCGTAGCCAAAACCGACCGAAAATTTGTCTGATTCTGTGTAGCTGTTCAAGGTCAGAGTGGTGGCCGCAATAAGGGTGTTGGTGGCAGGGTCACCCAGATGAACAGCCAACGAAAGGCTTCTGGATGCCTTAGACACGCCGTATTCTATCTCCGCCTCGCCATGCTTTCCCTTGGTTTCCCCGCCGCCGCTTGCGCCTTTGTTGTAATAATCAGCAGAATCATTTTGCGTGAAAATTCCTTTTATTCTGAAAATATGCGACGATGAATACGTTTTGGCGAGATTTGCGATATACTCTGCTGGATTTTTTCCGTATAAATCTTCCTGCAGCAAGCCCAGCGGCATGGAATATGGTATAACAATCTTGTTTCCGCCGACAGTCCTTTTGATAATAGCCTCGAAATCATATTTTCCACTGTCTGCCAAAGGACCGTTTTCTCCCCGCATAAATTTTCCTGTCGCCAACTTGCTGTCGCTGACAACAGGAACAGAACCATCATAAAAATCATCAACTAAGAGTAAA
>JAABPV010000016.1:18003-27008 GCA_011391865.1 Desulfobulbaceae bacterium
AATTCTCCTGATATTCTCTTCCTTGTTGATCTTGTCTCCCATGCATTTTAAGGTCTCAGTCAGGCTAGTCAAAGCGGGATGGGGAGTTTCCGCCATGATATTCGACATTGATGAGCTGACGCTTGTACAGCCTGAGCCTGCGAGCAGGAGCAATATTCCACCCAGCCATGTGGTGCTGCAAAAAATATTCATGACATGTTCTGGATGAAAATTTGCTGAAGAGACGAGGGAAAACAAAAGGAGCGGTGTGTCTCCGCAATGAAAAATATCCATCCAGAAAGGATGAATGAAGATGACGTGCGCCGGGAGTTTCTGCCAAACTCCATCTATCTATCGGCCAGCTACAGGCATTCGAGTATAATTGTGTCTACATTGATGGACTGGAATGCGTCTCCGCTTCCTTCGTTGTAATTGCCGTAAAAAACGCATTTCGGCTCAACCAAGCTGTCTACGATGACATTTCCGCCGTCCAGCACGTATCCGTTGGTTTGAACAGAAGAGGGGGCTTCTATAGACACAGGCGCAGTCTCTTTCTGGAGGATGCTATTTTTCTGATTCATCACTGATGTCAGGCTTGGTGCCATCTCGACATTGGGAATCGAAACTTTTTTGATTTCGCAAAAGCCGATTCCTTGCCAGTAGGCGCACACGCTCAACGCAACTAATGCAAGAAATGCTTTTTTCATCACGACCTCCTTCATCAGGCTTCAGTTGCAGGTGTTGCAACTGGTGATGACATTGATACCCTGAATGCCGCCTTGATTGTCGCGCGAAGTCATAGTCAGCGTGCCATTGATAACGGCGATCTGCCTAATTTCATCCGCGCTGCCACGGAAAACATTCACTCCCTGCACAACATTGATTCCTTCGGTCATAGTCAGAGACAAACCGCCTTCGATATCCGCCGCCTGCACAACTTTGCCGGAAAAAGACAAGCCTGAAATCACATTGAGACCTTGGACGCTGTCATCATCGCTGTATGAATCCAACGCCAGTTCGTTGGCAACAAAGACACCCTGAAACATCCCTGCGTTGGCGGCATCAGCAAACTGATCAAAAACAGTGATGTCCGCTCCTTTGCCTTGCAAGGGCAACAGCAGCATCCCTGCTAAGGAGGCCGCCATGCAAATTTTTCGTACCATAATCACTGTCTCCTCCGGCTGTCAGGAACTTGCTCTTGCCGCTCATCCGCGTCAAACATTCCTTTATGCCGACAATGAGACGCATCGCCTGAATGCGGCTCAGACTGAAGTTGTCGCTGTCTGGGCAGGAGACTGATCAAAATGCGCAGCCGTCAGCATCCTCCTGCCGCAAACAGTCAGTATCCACAGCCGGTGCCGTCGCAGGCGGTGATCACGTTGATGCCCTGCACAGAGCTGCCTTTGCTGCTGTTGGAAATCATGCTCACAGGTCCGCCGACGCTGGATCCCTGCATGATCAGCACAGGAATTTCCCCTTTGAAGACGTTGACACCCTGCGTCACGCTGTCGCCTGCGGCGTTGTCCATGCCGACCCCTCCGGCCACATCCGCGCTCTGCTGCGGAGCCTCGATGAGGTTGCCGATCACCACGTTGCCGCCCATGACAGTTCCTTGATCATAGTTTGAATCCATGTCAATTCTGTCGCCGGTTGCCAAGCCTTGGGCGATGCCGTTGACGATGCCTGCGAAAGGATCGAACAGTCCAGCAGCCGTCGCGGAGCCAGGAGTCCACATCAGCCCTAAAGCTAGTATGATGCTTGTTTTTTTCCACATAATCCGTCTCCCCTTGACTGAAAAAGAAGTGCGCAACAAAAAATTCTGCCCCTCCTCTTCTTATAGAATAAAGCAAATGGCAGAGCAAATCAAGTGAAAACAATGAAAAAACGCATGGAAGCAGATTGCGGCAAAAGCATGAACGGGAAAGAATGCGCGTTTAATTTAAATTCTCTGCATATCTGCTGTCACCAAAACCACTTCAGCTCGGCGGTCAGCTCCGCGCTTTCCGCCTGCTCTATCCCGATGAACAGGGCGGTCTGCGCGGACAAGCCTACTTGCAGGCCCGCGCTGAGGAAGGGCTGGGCATCGCCTTCATAATTCACCGTTTCCAATCCGGCCAGCAGGCGGCCTTTGAGATCGCCGCTTCCGGCCAGCAAAGTAAGATGTGGACGCAGGCGCAGGTACGGCTCCAAGCTGTGCGCCGCCGCGTCGGTCATCGCGTACACCGTCGCCTTCGGGCTGATCTGCCACGCCCTGCCGATGCCGAACTGAAACAGGGCATCGTATTTTCCCTCATCCTGCGCCACGCCGCCGCGCAGCTGCCACGACCAAGGATTTTCCCCGTCCGCCGCCATGAAGCCGGTTTTGATCTTGCGGATGCGGATCAGGTCGAGCTGATCAAGAAACATCGTGTCCTCCTCGCCGCTGAGGCCGACTGCGGCATCTAAAACCGCCAGCTCGTCGCCTGCCAAGCCATTGCGGCCCAAGCTCTCCTGAATAAAAGGCGACCAGCGCAGACGCAGATGCGCCTGCTGCCGCGCATCGTAAGCCGCGCTGATGCCAGTGAGCATGGGTTTGTTGCCAGCGGCGGGCGAAGGCAGAACAGGCGGGTCTGCCAGCGGGCCGCTGCTAGGCGGCAGCAGAAAGCGGGCGGGCAGCAGCCGGTTTTTCATCGCCTTGGCCGCCGCGCTGGGCGCGGGCTGCTCGGCGGTGAGACGGTGATTGGCATAAGCGAGCAGCGTGTCCAAGACCTCGGCCTGCCGCTCCGGCTCCAGTCCCCTTGTTTGTTCCGGCAGAGACTCCGGCCCCTGCTCAATCACCGCCTGCGCAGCCGCCCGCTCGTCAAACCGGAGCAGGCTGAATTGGTGCTGCATCCGCCGCTGCGCCGAGGGGATGAAGCGCAGCGACTTGATCAGACCCGGCTGCGCGGCAGCCTTGCTCTGGCGGTCAAGGTCTTCAAGTAGATGAAAGGTCTCCACCGGCGCGTACCAGAAGGCCGCCCGCTCCAGCAGCGGCTCGTCAAGCACCAGCTCCAGCAGCTCGGTCAGCCGGAAGGCGCAGTTCTTGTCGAGGAAATAGTAAGTGAACTTCTTACCCAGCACCTCCCAGAGATGTAGCACAAGCAGAGTGCGCTGCGCGTCGGTGAGCAGCAGCTCGTAGTCCCAGATGTCGCGGAACTCGGTGCGGGAATAGACTAAATCCTGGGTGTAGAAATAGCGATCGGAGAAGCCCGCCTGATAGCCGCCGCCGAGGCCGCGCAGGATGTAGAGCGCGACCGGCTCATCCTCCGGCACCAATGCGCCGTAGCTGACAGTCAGATCAAATAACCCGGTCTGGTCGTCGCTCGCGCCAGTGTTGAGTTTGAGCAGGGAATGGCCGAAAACTGAAGCCGGATTGCCGAGATAGCCGCTGACAAGGAAGAGGCTGATTGACCGCACCTTGTCCGGCAGCGACCAGCGGGAGAAGGTCTTGCATTGAGGATTTCGGAGCGTGTAGTCCGGCAGCTGAAGCTGCTGCGAAAGCCAGAAGTAGCGGGCCGGAAAGCGGCAGCGGGCGTGGCTGTCGCCGTCCTCCGACCACGGCGCGGCGTAGGCGGCAAGGGCGGCCCGCAGCTCGGTTTCAGGACTCCGCCTGCCTTCCGGGGAAAGGAAAAAGTCCTCGCTGAGGATTTCGCTCTGCCCGGTCTTGCGGTTGAAATGAAGCAGCTTCAGCCAAGTCGGATGCTGGGCCAGCCGGGCTATCTGCGCGGGCGGCAGGGAGAGCGCGGCGGCGGCAGGATGCGGGAGGAAAAGGAAAAACAACGCCGCTGCGCCGCATCTCAGTCTTTGCCCGCAGAATTGCGCTGCCTGCAAGGAATTGCCTCCATCAAAGATGAAAAAGCAAAGGCAGGCGCAATGCCTGCCTTTGCTTCAGTGCTGTGAGGCTTCTTTCAGAATTACTTTGCTTCAGGAGCAGCGGCAGGCGCAGCCTCGCCAGCCAAAGACAGAATCCATGTGGCAATCGTCTTGGCATCAGCCTCGCTCACATTGGCCATCGGGGCCATCATCTTGCCGGGACCTGTTACATCCTTGCTGCCCTTCTGGATCACGGTCACAATTTTTTGCTCGCCTTCTTTGTCAGCTGCAAACTTCTTGCTGATATCCTTCATACTGGGTCCCAAGCCTGCTGCTTCCATCTGATGGCAGGTCAGGCAGTTGTTCTTCTTTGCCAGCTCCTCGCTGGCAAAAGCGGAACCGGAAACCAGCAGACATGCAACGGCAAAACCAAGCACTGTGTACTTCATGTTGTTTCTCCCTGAGAAATAAATGATGTTAAAAGTTCAGCCGCTGAAGCGGACTGACAACTGTGAACACTCTCTGATGCGCAATCTGCAAGCTCTTGACACGAGCAGCTGCAACAGCTGGCATTCTATATATCCCCGCACAGGGTGTCAAGAGGAAAAAAATGAAAATAGAACAGCGGCGGAGACAGAAGCCGTCTGTCTCCGCCTGCGCAAAACCGTCGCTCAATACCGGTAATAATCCGGCTTGAACGGCCCGTCCACGTTTACGCCGATATAGGCGGCCTGCTCCTTGGAGAGCGTGGTCAGGTGGGCGTTGATCTTCTGGAGGTGCAGCCGTGCCACCATCTCGTCCAGCTTTTTGGGCAGGAAATAGACCTGCTTCTCGTACAGGGCGGAGTTGTTCCACAGCTCCAGCTGCGCCAGCACCTGGTTGGTGAAGGAGTTGCTCATCACGAAGCTGGGATGGCCGGTGGCGCAACCGAGGTTGACTAACCGCCCTTCAGCCAGCACGATGATGCGCTTGCCGTCCGGCCAGATGACATGATCCACCTGCGGCTTGATGTTCTCCCAAGGCAGGGAGCGGATGCTGGCGATGTCGATCTCGGAGTCAAAGTGACCGATGTTGCAGACTATGGCCTGATTCTTCATCATGTCCATGTGCTGCTTGCCGATCACCCGCAGGTTGCCGGTGCAGGTGACGAAGATGTCGCCGATGGGCGCGGCCTCTTCCATCGTCATCACCCGGTAGCCTTCCATGGCCGCTTGCAGGGCGCAGATCGGGTCAATCTCGGTCACGCAGACTACTGCTCCCATGTGGCGCAGCGCCTGGGCGCAGCCCTTGCCCACGTCGCCATAACCGGCCACCACCGCCACCTTGCCCGCGATCATCACGTCGGTGGCCCGCTTGATGCCGTCAATCAGGGACTCGCGGCAGCCATAGAGGTTGTCGAACTTGGACTTGGTGACGGAGTCGTTGACGTTGATGGCTGGCGCGAGCAGCTTGCCCGCCTTGGCCATCTCGTTCAGCCGATGCACGCCGGTGGTCGTCTCCTCGGAGATGCCCTTGATCTCCTTCATCAGCTCCGGGTACTTCTCGTGCATGATCTGGGTGAGGTCGCCGCCGTCGTCGAGGATCATGTTCGGCTTCCAGCCGTCCGGCCCGAAGATGGTCTGCTCGATGCACCACCAGAACTCCTCTTCCGTCTCGCCCTTCCAAGCGAAGGTGGGGATGCCCGCCGCCGCCATCGCCGCAGCTGCGTGATCCTGCGTGGAGAAGATGTTGCAGGACGACCAACGCAGCTCCGCGCCCAGCTCGACCAGCGTTTCCATCAGCACGGCGGTCTGGATGGTCATGTGCAGGCAGCCCGCGATGCGTGCGCCTTTCAGCGGCTTGTCCGCGCCGTACTCAGTCCGCAGGGTCATCAGGCCCGGCATCTCGGTCTCAGCAATGGCGACTTCCTTGCGGCCCCAGTCGGCCAGACTCATGTCTTTTACTTTATAATCACTCACAGTAGTGCTCCGATGCACGTAGGGACGAATTGCGCATCCGCCCTGATGAAATAAAAGGGGGCGATCAAAAAAATCATCCCCGCAGGATGGTCTGTCCGGTTGGTGCAGACACCAAGCAAAACTTGGTGCGGACACGAAGAGCTGCTTGGTGTGCCCACCAACCGGATCTTGGTGCAGACATCAAAGCAAACTTGGTGGAGACACCAACCGAATCTTGGTGTCTGCATGAACGCCGGACAGGGGGAGACAGGCTCAGATCCCTGCCGCAGCCTTCAGCTCCTCGGCCTTGTCTGTCCGCTCCCAAGTGAAGTCGGGCAGCTCGCGGCCAAAGTGACCGTAGGCGGCGGTCTGCTTGTAGATGGGCCGGAGCAGGTTGAGCTGCTGGATGATGGCCTTGGGCCGCAGGTCGAAGATCTCGCTCACTAACTGGGTCAGCCGCTCTTCCGAAACCTTGCCGGTGCCGAAGGTGTTGACGTTGATGGACACGGGCCGCGCGATGCCGATGGCGTAGGCCACCTGCACTTCCACGGTCGAGGCCAAACCTGCGGCGACGATGTTCTTGGCCACGTAGCGGCCCATGTACGAAGAGGAGCGGTCCACCTTGGACGGGTCTTTGCCAGAGAACGCGCCGCCGCCGTGCGAGCCGCGCCCGCCGTAGGAATCCACAATGATCTTGCGCCCGGTCACGCCGCAGTCGCCCACCGGCCCGCCGATGACAAAGCGGCCTGTCGGGTTGATGAAATACTTGGTGTTCGCGTCGAGCATCTCAGCCGGAAGGATGGGTTTGATGATCTCCTCCATGATGCCTTCCTTCAGGTCGGCGTAGGAGATGTCCGGGCTGTGCTGGCTCGACAGCACCACGGCCTCGATGCGCTGGGCCTTGTTGTCCACGTACTCCACCGTGACCTGGCTCTTCGCGTCGGGCCGCAGCCACGGCAGCAGACCGGCCTTGCGCACCTCTGCCTGCCGCTTCACCAGCCGGTGGGCGTAGGTGATCGGCATGGGCATGAGGACTTCCGTCTCGTCGCAGGCGTAGCCGAACATCAGACCTTGGTCTCCCGCACCTTGCTCAAGGTCAAGACCCGTGCCCTCGTTCACGCCTTGGGCGATGTCAGGCGATTGTTTGTCAATTGAGGTCATGACAGCGCAGGACTGCCAGTCAAAGCCCATCTCCGAGGAGTTGTAGCCGATCTCCTTGATCGTCTGGCGGACGATCTCCGGCATGTCAACCCAGGCCGAAGTGGTTATTTCGCCTGCGATCATCGCCAAGCCGGTGGTGACAAGGCTTTCGCAGCCCACGCGGGCGTATTTGTCCTGCGCGAGAATGGCATCAAGGATGGCATCAGAGATTTGATCGGCCACCTTGTCAGGATGACCTTCAGAAACAGACTCGGAAGTGAAGAGGTGACGCGACATGGGAATGCTCCGTAAGATTAAAGGGTGGTGTTCTGAAGAATTTTGTCTGCCCGACCGCTTCCTGTCCATCCGGCGCGGCGTACTTGGTCGACAAAATCCAGCGCGATCTCCCACTTGTTCAGCGGACTGACAAGATACAGCCCGTCAATGAAGGGGGCGATGCGTGCGACTAATTCAGCGGTGTAATCGAGCGCGGCCTTGCGCTGATCAGCGGTTTGCTCGTAGCGTGCCAGCAATGTCCGCAGCTCCTGCGGCACGCTGATGCCCGGCACCTCGTTGTGGAGGAACTCCGCATTGCGTGCCGAGATCAATGGAAAGATACCCGGAAAAACAAGAATGTCAAGATGGCGCACTTGCTCGGCCATCCGCTCCACTGCTTCGGCGGAGAAGAGCGGTTGGGTCATGGCGAAACGCGCTCCAAGCTCAACTTTCTTCTCCAAACGCCGTAGCTGGACCTCTGGATCCTCTGGGCGGAAGCTGAACGCGCAGCCAATGGAGAATTCTGTCTGTTTCCGCAGCGGCTGACCGGCCATGCTGACCCCTCGGTTCAGTCCTTCGAGCATGGCGATCAGTCCGTAGGAGCGCAGATCGAAGACCCCGCTCACTCCAGGCTGATCTGTGCCCGCTGCCGAGTCTCCAGAGATAGCCAGAACCGCTTCGATGCCGAGCAGATGCGCGTCCATCATCCGCGACTGGAGTCCGAGGGCGTTCAGATCCCGTCCGGTCTGATGGAGAATGGTCTGGATGCCCGTTCTTTGCCGTATCAAGGCCGCCAGACTCAAGTTCCCGGCCCGCAGAACGGCCAGCGGGTTCTCTCCCAGCGATATCGCGTCCGCTCCGGCCTCTGCCAGCACCGCCGCACCGCGCAGGACAGGCTCCGCATCCAAGTGCGCGGGCGGATCCAGCTCAACAATGATCGGCAGACGGCCCGGCTGGAGCGATGCAAGGAATCCGCCGGGCTTAAACGCGGCAGGCGCGGGCTGCGGCACCTCACTTCTGACCGCTTCGACCGCTGCGCGGACCCGTACCGGCTTGATGCGGAGCGCAGAACGGAATTCGCGGATGTGCGCAGGCGTGGTGCCGCAGCATCCACCGATAAGATGGACACCGCTGCGCAGCATTTCTTTGGCCCGCAAGGCCATGTAGGCGGGCTGGGCCGGGTAAATCATGCGCCCGCCCAGCATTTCCGGCAGGCCCGCGTTCGGAAATGCAGAGAGCGGCGTACCAGCCGCAGCCAAGGACGACATCCGCGACAGGGCCTGCACTGTCGCGTCGACACCGCGCCCGCAGTTCGAGCCGACCAAGGCCGCGCCCGCGTCCCTCATCCGCTCGCCGCAGAGCAGCGCGTCCTCGCCCAAGACGGTCATGCCCTTGGCTGGGAAGACCATCTGCGCCACCACAGGCAAATGCGGCGCAGCGGAGCGGGCGGCCTCTATCGCCAAGAGGATTTCCTCCAAGCTGGAGAAGGTCTCCAGCATCAGCAGGTCGGCCCCGCCCTCAGCCAAGCCGAGGATTTGCTCGCGGAAGGCGGCCTTGATCTCTGCCACGCCGACTTCCGCGTCATGCAAAGGGAAAAGCAGCCCGGTCGGGCCGACCGAGCCTGCAACATAGACGCTCTGCCCTGCGGCTTTGGCGGCGAGGGCAGAGCCGAGGCGGCTCAACTCATGCGCCCGTCCGCCCGCGCCTGCTTCGCGTAGCTTGAAGCTGTTCGCGCCAAAGGTGTTGCTCTCAATTAACTGGCTGCCCGCCCGAATATACTCCTCGTGCGCCGCCAGCACCAGCTCCGGGGCCTGCGCGTTGAGGAGGTCGAGATTGCGGCCC
>JAABPV010000016.1:27106-46967 GCA_011391865.1 Desulfobulbaceae bacterium
GCCCGCCCGAATATACTCCTCGTGCGCCGCCAGCACCAGCTCCGGGGCCTGCGCGTTGAGGAGGTCGAGATTGCGGCCTCGCTCCACCCCCTGCTCGAAGAGGTAGGAGCCTAGCGCGCCGTCGCCGAGCACCACATGGTTATGGACGTAGTCAAGAAAATCAGGCTTCATGGTCGTTGTCAAGCGGCAGAGCGGTTCAGGCGGCGGCTCACTCCTCTTTCTCCTTCCGTTTTTTGCCCACGCCGAAGTATTCACCCAAGAAGGCGAAGGCATGACCCACTTGCGGATCGAATTCAGCCGCTGCCTGCGACCGATGATAGAGTTTGAGCACCGCTCGGTAGGATTCGGCGAGATGCACAAGCCGTGTCTCGCGCACCTGCTCGGCCCGTTTTTCCAGCCAAGCGACATAGGGGATCAGCTCTTCGGCCAGCGCGAGGTGTTCAGCCACTGCCGCAGGGTCAAATTCGGCTTGCGTGAGACGCAGAGCGTCCTGATAGGCAGGCAGAACCGCCAGCACCTGCCGCGCAGTCTCTGGGAAATCCGCCAGAGGCTTGGGCAGCCTGCGTTTTTCCTCTAAACCGATGTCCATGAGCTGGAACTCTGAGAGGTCGATGCTCATGTCCGCGAGGGTCGGCGGCTGATTCGACGGGTTCGTGGGGTTGTCAGGCATGATGATCCTCCTTGCGCTGCGGATTTTCCGGTCAGCTGACCGGATGGATGGCTCTCAAGACCGGTTCAGGCGGTCGTGCGGCCCGTTCCGGCGGTTTTAACATCGATTCTGCTGGTCTGCGGATTGGTTCCGGCATTCCGTAGGGGCAATTCATGAATTGCCCCTACGGAATCACGCATTTGCCGACCAGAATTGCCGGTCAGCGAATCGGTTGCGGCATCCTGTAGGGGCGATTCGCGAATCGCCCCTACCCAATTACGTGTCACCCGACCGGTTCTGCGGGTGTGCGGATCAATTCCGGCATTCCGTAGGGGCAATTCATGAATTGCCCCTACGGAATTACGCCCTGTCAGAGCAGTTTTCTCGTAAAATTGCCCGTCAGAACCTCTGGTGGCTTGGATCCGCGCCGTCCGCCGCTCTGTCCGAGCAATGCGCTGACGAATTGCGCCTCTTTTTTCACCCCTGCACTGAGGTCCATGAAGAGAAAATCCAGTCCCAAGGCCGCCAAATCCTGCCGCCGGTGCAGCAGAGAGAAGGGCTGGGCCGCTTTAGCCACAGTCAGGCCATCTTGACGCTCCAGCGTGAACCGCTCCTGCTTAGGGCTGACGAACTGCTCGCCTATGCGGAAATGCTTGCTCTCCAAGCGCGAGACGAAGAGCGGCGGGCGGCCATAGACGTAGAGACCGAGCGAGAGCTTCTGCTCCCTGCCGCTGCGCTGGCGGCAATGACTGAGAGCGGCTGCGAGGTTCGTGGAATCGCTTTCAAGGGAGAGCAGACCGCCGCAAAAGCCCGGCAGAGCCGCTGCTGCGCTCAGGGCAGCGGAATTGAGCAGGTTGAAGGTGTAATGACCGTATAATTCGATGCCTTTGGGCAATGGCTGGAACAGTCCATGCTGGCTGCAATGCCCCAGAGCGTAGCGCGGCCAGCCTGCGGCGCAGAGCCGCCGCAGCTGCTCCTGTATCCAGACCAGTTCGGCCTCATGCAGGACCGGCGGCAGCCGCCAGATGATCTGTTGCTGGAAGCGGCGCAGCTCTTTCGGCTGTTTTTCCATCTGCCGAAGGCTTTCCCGGTTCAGCGGTAGGACTATGCGCTGCGCCTGCACCGGCAGCCGCTCGCGTAGCTCGGACGGGCTGGCCAATTGCACCCACCAGATAGGCTCTGGCGCGGCTCCGCGCTGCGGCTGCCGCTTTGATTTGACCGACTGAACCGCTGGCTGAACCGGTCGAAGCCCGCTGCTGCTCCACGCCAGCGTCCGCAGCAGCCGCTCAACCTTCTTTTTATCCGGCAGAACCTCTTTCCCGGCCAGCTCTTTGCTTCTCCGCCTACCGTTCCGCTCTGCCACGATGCGCCCGCCCACATCAACACGGAAGAGGTTCCCCTGAAAAGTGCGCCCGAAGGCCACGGTGGTGTCGCTGATCAGGCTAATCCGTACCTTCTGCCCTGCTTGCGCGGCCTTCTGCGGCTTGCCTTGGACGAGCAGGCCGCGCAGCGTGAAGCTGATCCGCTCGCCGGATGCCTCGTCGTGCAAACGGAGTCGGTCGCCCTCGTTGAGCGGCTCCTTGAGGATCAGATTGAGGCTGATTTTGCTCTTGCCGGACGGGCCGCCTTCCTGCTCCCAGCTGATGATCTGGCCTAAAAGCTGGCCGCTGCTGCCCGACTGATCGGGACTGACGGCCTCGCTAGGCGTTGCACTGAGCAGATAACCGCTCGAACGCCTCCGGCCCATAGCTTCATCAAGCAGCTGATGCGCCCAAGTGAGGCTGTCACAGCAGATGTCTGCTGGCTTGTCCAAGCAGGCGATGGCCAGACTGTAGGCGGCGGTGACGCAAGCCACGTAATGGGCCGTTTTCAGCCTGCCTTCGATCTTCAGACAGCGCACACCGGCCTGGCGCAGGGCCGGAAGGAGGTCGAGACCGCAAAGATCGTTCATCGAAAAGAGATAGCCGTCCTTGCCACCGCTCTGCCAGCTGTAGCGGCGGCGGCAAGGCTGCACGCAATGCCCGCGAAGGCTCGATTTGCCGCCATGTAGGCTGGAGAACATGCATAGACCCGAATAGCTGAAGCACATCGCCCCATGCACGAAGACTTCCAGCTCGGCGGAGGTCTGCCGATGCACGGCGGCGATCTCTTCAAGGGTCATTTCTCGCGCCAGAACCACCCGCGAGCAGCCTAATTTGGTCAATTCCGCCGCTGCAACCGAATTGTGCACCGACAAAAGCGTGGAGGCGTGCAGCGGCAGGCTAGGGAAATGGTGCTTGATGAGGTGGAGCAGGCCGATGTCCTGCACAATCAATGCGTCTGGGCGCATCGCTTCGAGGCAGGAGAGCAGTTCCAAGGCGGCGGGCAGCTCATCCTCCTTCATCAGGCTGTTCATGGCGACGTAGAGCCGCCTGTTCGTGCCGCGCGCCTGCACAATCATGGAGTCGATCTCCGCCAGCGTGAAGTCGCGGCTCAGGGCGCGGGCGTTGAAGCCCGGCGCGCCAACATAGACCGCGTCGGCTCCAGCCTCCAAGGCCGCCTCAAAGGCGGGGAAGCTGCCGGCTGGGGCAAGGAGTTCAAATGGCGGACGCTGCTCTGGCATGACGGGGCGGTTTGTTCAATGACTCTGGGCGATGGAGCCAGAGTACCATAGGATGAACGTCTCCGCCACTGTTCAAAAGCGTAAAGTTGGTCAGCGGCGCGGGCGACAGGATTTGTCGTAGCGCTCCTGCTCGCTGTAGATGCAGCCGCAGTAGGGCTGGCGGTACAGATTCATGGCGATGGATTCGTCAACGCCTTGCTGCCAGCCCTCGCGGAAGTCGTGGTAGAAGAACTGGATGCCGAACTGCGCGGCCAAAGATTCGCCCATGCTCTTCAGCAAGGCGTGGTTCTGGTATTTTGAGTACAGCAGCGTGCTGGTGAATGCGTCGAAGCCCTGCGCGGCGGCCTTTTGCGCCGTCGGCAGCAGGCGCATCCAGTAGCAGAGGGCGCAGCGCTCGTTGCGCTCTTCGTGGAAGACCGCGCGGCGGAGGAAATCCCGCAGGCCATAGGCGCGGTCGGTCTCCACACTGAAGTCCTTCTGCCGGGCGAAGTCCTCCAGTGCCTCAATTCGCCGCCTGAATTCCTTGTACGGGTGGATGTTGGGGTTGTGGAACCAGCCCGTGACCTCGCAGCCGCCCTGCCGCCGAAGGAAATCGAGGGGATACGCCGCGCACGGGCCGCAGCAGATGTGGAGAAGGAGGTTCATTGCGTCAAATCAGATTCGTTAAGGCGCGGCTATGCGCTGGAAAATAAGACGGCTCAGTTTAAAATCTTTTCAGCCGCAGCTCAACCAGAAGATTGAACCGGACAGACGGATAGCTGGCTTTGCCTGTTGACAGCCAGAAGCCTTGCGCGTTATGCTGCCTGCACAGCAGCGCAACCGTCCCTTTTCCTTGCTCCAAAGCATGAACGCCAGTCCGCTGATCTCGGTCATCATCCCTGCCTACAACCACGAACGCTTCATCGGCCCGGCTATTGAGTCTGTCCTCAAGCAGACGCACAGCCATCTTGAGCTGATTGTGATTGACGACGGCTCCAAGGATGCGACCGGCAAGATTGTTCAGAGCTATAACGATCCCCGCCTGTCATATTATCATCAAGAGAACCAAGATGCCTACAACACCATCAACCGTGGGCTGGGCTTGGCCAAAGGTGATTATGTCGCCATCCTCAATTCTGATGACATTTACACCACAGACCGGCTGGAGAAGCTGCTGGCTCTTCAGCAGGAGAGTGGCGCGGCCTGCCTGTTCAGCGATGTCGTGCCGATTTCCGACAGCGGAGAAGAATTCTCAGATCCGAATTTCGGCTGGAATATATGGCACAAGAAGAATCTGGACTGGTATTTTGCCTGCGGTGATTTATACACTGCCTTTCTCAAGGGCAATTTCATGGTCACAACCTCCAATCTTTTCATGACTGCGGAGGCCATGCGCCGGGTCGGTAAATTCTCATCTTTGCGCTATTTGCATGATTACGACTACATTTTCCGCATGATGCTCGCCTTTCCCGGCCAAGTCCGGTATGTCCATGACCAGAAGCTGCTCTATTACCGTATCCACAGCGGCAACACCCTGAGCGAGGCGGCTGTGACCGGGCGACTGCAAGATTTGGATGTGATTCAGAAATACATGCTCGCCGCGCTGCCGGAACAGTGCCGGGGCCTTGCCGCTGCCGGAACTGCGCGGCTGCTGGAGCTGCGCGACGAGCTGGAGCAGGTGCGGACGGAACTGGCGGGCCGAACCGAGCCGAGCGTCCGCGAGCGGCTCAAGCTGCTGCTGACGGCGGTCAAATACAAGTTGCGGAAAAAGCTGGCCAAGCGGCCCTGAACCAAGGAGAAGAGCATGAACAGAAACGAGCATCTGCGCCGTCTGGCCCGGCAGGAATTCGACCTGCTGGTAATCGGCGGCGGCATCAGCGGGGCCTGCATAGCCCATGACGCGGCCTTGCGCGGCCTCAGCGTCGCCTTGATTGAGCGGCGTGATTTCGGCAGCTTCACCTCCGCCGCCTCGTCCAAGCTGCTGCACGGCGGCATTCGCTATCTGCCGCAGGCCCAGCTCTGGAAGGTGCGGGAATCAGGCCGGGAGCAGCGGATCATGCAGCGGCTGACCCCACATCTGCTGCGCTGGCTGCCTTTTCTTGTTCCGACCGAAAAAGGCTCGTTCATGCAAGGCGCGCTGCCCATGCAGGCAGCGATGCAGATTTACGGCCTCTGCCACGCCGGCTTCAGCGATCTACCGCCGGGTGCGCCGCTTGGCGAGTTTTTGCCGCCGGGCAAAGCTGTGCGCGTAGCTCCGCAATTGGCCAGCATCGCCAAACTCAGCGGAGCGCAGGTGCTGAACGAGTCGCATATGCACAGCTCTGAGCGCATGACATTGGCGTTCCTCAAAACAGCGGCCAGCAACGGCGCGGCCATAGCCAACTACGCCGAGGCCGTCAGCTATCTAAGCGGCCAGAGCAGAGTTCGCGGGGCAGTAGTGCGGAATGTGCTCAACGGCAAAGAGTTTTCCATCGCCGCCCGGATGACCGTCAACTCTTCCGGCCCGGCTGTGCAGGCCCTCAACCGCACCGCGCCTTCGCTCCAGTTGCGGCTGCGCAAGGAAATCACAGGCTTTGCTCGCGGCGTGCATTTGGTCACTCGGCAGATTCATCCAGATTATGCCCTTGCCTTGACCACTCGCGAGAAAACAGAAGGCTTTGTCACGCGGGGCGGGCGGCATTTCTTCATCATTCCGTGGCGGGGCCGCTCGCTCATTGGCACCACCAACACGCCTTTCAAGGGCGATTTTGACCAGCTGCGGGTGACCGCTGAGGATGTGGACGAGTTTCTCGCCGACATCAACGAGACTTTGCCGGATCTCGGCCTGCGCCGCGACGAGGTTTATTATGCCTACGTCGGCATTTACCCCCTGACTGTGCGCGTGATTGACCCGGAGAAATATCAGGCGGGCGGCGATTACCAACTGATTGACCACCACAGCAGCGACGGCGTGGCCGGGCTGATCACCTCGCTGGGCGCAAAATACACCACTGCGCGCGGCTTGGCGGAGAAAACTGTGAATATGGCGGTGCGTAAACTCGGCTGCCCAGCCTATCCCTGCCGCACCGCTACCACGCCGTTGCTCGAAGGCAGCATGGCCAACCTTGCCGCCTTCACTGCCCGCAAGCAGGAGCAGTACAGCGCATTGCTGACCAAAGAAATGGCCGAGCATTTAATCCGCTATTACGGCACAGAGATTGATCGGGTGATGGAAACCGCCGCCGGGGATGCGGATCTGCTCAAGCCGCTTTCGTCCGACGTGTCAGTCTGCGCGGCGGAGGTGCTGCACGCAGTGCGACAGGAGATGGCGGCGCATCTGGATGACGTGGTGTTCCGCCGCACAGGCATGGGCACCATCGGCTGCCCGGACGAAACGGCCCTGAACAGCGCGGCGGCAATCATGGCTGCCGAGCTCGACTGGGACGAGCAGCGGACTGTGGCGGAAAAGGCGGCTGTGCTGGCCCGCTACGCATTCCGCCAGCGGGTCAGTCCGGCATGAGCGGCGGCAAGACAACGATTGTCCATGTCGCGCCCACGCCCTTCTTTGCCGACCGGGGCTGTCATATCCGCATCCGCAATGAGATCGAAGCCCTGCGGCACAGCCAGCGGCGGGTGATCCTCTGCACCTACCATCATGGCCGCGACATGGAGGGCATGGACATTCGCCGCATCTGGCCGGTGCCGGGCTACACCAAGTTGGACGCAGGCTATTCGCCCTACCGTTTCCTTGCCGACGCGCTGCTTTTCATTCTCGTCCTGAAGACAGTCTGGCAGGAGCGACCCGCCCTTCTGCACTGCCATCTCCACGAGGGTGCGCTGATCGGCTGGGCAGTGAAAACCTGCCTCTTCTGGCGCAGGCTGCCGCTGATCATGGACATGCAGGGCAGTCTTTCCGGCGAGCTGACCGCGTACCAGAGCTTCGGCGGGAACTCGCTGCCGCTCCGTCTGTTCAGGCACATAGAGGGGCTGATCTGCCGGATGCCGGATTTCTTCCTCTGCTCGTCACGGCAGAGCAAGGACTGCCTGCTGGAGGACTTCAGCGTGGTACCGGAAAAAGTCCTGCTGCTGGAGGATGTGGTGCCGGACTCCTTCTTCGCCGCCGCGTCCGCCCGCCGTCCCCCGGAAGGGGTGATCCCGGAGGGCAGACGGGTGATCATGTACACCGGCTCGCTGCTGCCGGGCAAGGGGATGCAGCAGCTCTTGGATGCGATGCGGCTCCTCTGCGCCGAGCGCGGCGACCTCTTTTTCCTGCTGGCCGGATACCCGGTTGAGGCGACGCGTGACTTCGCCGTCACCCATCATTTGGAACAATGCTGCCTGCTGCCAGGCCGGTTCAGTTACGCCGAGTTGGCTGGCTGGCTGGCCTTAGGCGAGCTGGCGGTGGAGCCGAAGGAGGCCGACGCAGGCGAGGCCAGCGGCAAGCTCCTGCACTACATGGCCGCCGGGCTGCCAGTGGCCTGCTTTGACACCGCCAACAACCGCCACATGCTTGGCTCGTCCGGCTATTTCGCGCCATCGGGCGATGCCGCTGGGCTGGCCGCCGCCATTCAGGCCGCGCTCGCGGACCGCGATGAAGCCCGCCGCCGGGGCAACGAGGGCCGCCGGTCTGTCCGCGACCGCTACTCCTCCGCCGCTCTGGGCCGGACGCTGCATCAGGTCTATAGAAATCTGGCGGTCTGAAACCGCGCTTCAGCACGTCAAGGCTAAGACATAGCCGGAAAAATCGTGCGCCGTCGCCGCCTGCGCCGCGCATTCAACACGCCAAGCGCGGTCTCCGGCAGGCGTGATCCTTGCCACCTTGATGCCTGCAAAGATGCCCGGTTGCTCGTGCGGCAGGCTTTTTTTCACGGCTTCCTTCACTGTCCAAAGCATGGTCAGAGCGGCGGCATCCCGCCCGACAGCGTCCGCCAGGAGTGCCAGCTCCTCCTCGGCGGCGAAAAAATTGATCAAGGCGAGAATCGTAGCCGATATTTTTTGCAGATCAATGCCGCAGCTCCGTCCCTGCGCGGCCACGGCGGCGGCGTATCCGCCGCTGTGGGTGATCGACAGAAACAGGCCTTTCCCCGCTTCGCCGCTGACGGTCGGCCTGCCCTGCGCGTCCGGCAGAATGGTCAGCCGCCGCGCCTGCGCTTCAAAATCAGCGGCATCCGGCAGCTTGAGCAGGGCCGCTTTGGCCGCGATTCTGCCGCCCAGCCATTCCCGCCGCCGCTTGGGATGACGGAGCTGCTGAAAAAAAGTCCGTTCCGCATCGGACAGAAGTTTGACCGCATCCTCTTCGCGCTGCTGCTCTAAGTCGGCCAAGACGGCTCGCCGTCCTGCTTCGTCCCGCAAGCGGCAGCCCCAAGCGGAAATTGTCGGAAAAAAAGCCTCGATATGGGCCGCTGCCTCAGCTTCCAAGCAAGTATCAGTTGTGCTCCTCATAACTGGGCGTATAATGAAAACCAGAAAATTAAACCTCTCCGGAAAATTTTTGTCCGACGGTGAGCTGCATGACTTTGAACGACCTGACTTCCTTTGACTGCATTATCGCAATTATTCTTGCATTTTTCTTGCTGCGGGGCCTCTGCATCGGCTTTGTCCGTCAAGTCGCCTCCATCGCCGCCTTGACAGGCAGCTACTGGCTGGCCGGTGAACACGTCGGGGAAATTATTCCTTATGTGAAAGATATTGTTGACCGTCCTGGCGCGGTCTTCCTGATCAGCCTCGGCGGTCTCTGGCTCGTTTTCACCATGCTCTTCGCCATGATCGGCCATCTGCTGCGCAGGATGCTGGAGGTCAAGCTGCTGGGCTGGAGCAACCGTTTTGCCGGAGGTCTGCTTGGTTTGGCCAGAGGTGGCTTGGTAGCGGTGCTGCTGCATATGATTCTCGCCTCGACTCTCTCGCCCTCGCACCATCTTTTTCAAAATTCACTGGCCGCGCCGTATCTGGGCAAAGGCGCGGAATTCATCCGCCAGTTCATCCGCGATGCGAAGGCGCGGGAGGATCTCAAGCCTAAAATGCCGCTGCCTGCGTCCAAAGAGGAAAGACGCGGTGGGCAAGGAGAACCTGCTGCTGAGAAGGTGCTGCCTGTGACCATCCCGGATCAGGAGGCTGTTCCGCCTGCGTCAGAACAGGAAGAACGCGGCGAAGAGGAGATGGTGATTATTCCAGCGGAATAATCAGTACTTCAGATCATCGAGCAAGGCTTCAGCGACTTCCGCCTGCGTCAACATCCAGTCACCGTCCTGCTTTTTCAGAGAAATGAGCACCGGAGCCGTCGTTTCCGCCGCAGGCTGGTCCGGCTTGACCTGCCGCAGCAGCCGCGCTTGGCTCCGCACCGCCGCCTCGCCTTTGGCCGGAAAGTCAATTTCCATGTCCTCGAAGCTGACGGCCAAATTTTCGTAGCGGTCGCGGTAGTGCATCAGATACATGACCGCCATGTCCCGCTCGGCGAAGTCTGTCCGTCTGCCGCGCTCCGGCACGATCAGCGTGCAACAGCTCTCGGCCAGCACGGCCTTGACATCGCGCATCTTAAGCGCGGTCTCCATCGTGCTTTCCTGGCGGCTCTCCTTATCCAGATCCCAAGCCAAGGCGGTGAGCTGGCGTTTGATCACCTGCTGGTCGGAAAAATACCAGAAAAGCCAGCTGATCAGGACAAGGGCCAGCGCGCCGCCGATGACAGCGGGTTTGCGTTTGGCCAGCAGTTCGTTGACCGCAATCATGATTTCGCCTCCAATACGATTTTATCTTGCTGAACACTGTACCTGTTCAGCAATGCCGCCGCAAGGATGAGAGAAGAGATTATGCAGCTGCACAGCTTTCCCGACCAGCAGACGCTGGTCAACGCATTGGCGGAGCATCTTGCCGCCGCCTTGCGCAGAGACATCGCCGCGCAGGGCCGGGCCAGTCTGGCTGTGTCCGGCGGCTCCACGCCGCTGCCGCTGTTCGAGCGGCTCTCTGCGCTGGACATTCCTTGGCACAACGTGCTGATCACCTTGGCCGATGAGCGCTGGGTTGATGCCGCCTCGCCGGATTCCAACGAAACCTTGGTGCGCCGCAGTCTGCTCAGAAACCGAGCGGTGCCAGCTACGTTCATCGGCCTGAAAACAGCGGCGGCCACAGCGGCGGCAGGCGCGGCGGACTGCGAGGCTCGGCTGGCCACTCTGCCCAAGTCCTTCACGGCGGTCATCCTCGGCATGGGCAATGACGGTCACATTGCCTCGCTCTTTCCCTGCGCTCCGCAGCTCCTCGATGCCGCTGATCTGCACTGCGGCAGACGCTGCGCCGCACTCAGACCGCAGACCGCACCGCATGAGCGGATCAGCCTGACTCTGCCCGCCCTGCTTGACACGCGCGAGATCATTCTTCACATCACCGGGCCGGAGAAGAAAGCTGTGCTGGAACAGGCCTTGGCCGCCGGTCCACCGGAGGCGATACCGGTCCGCTTCATTCTCCGGCAGCATACTGCGCCGGTGGCGGTGTATTGGGCGGCGTGAAAGGCTACAGCTTGTTTTTCTGGGTTAAATAAACCAGCAGGCCGGGCAGGGAGGAAGCTAAGGTGGTCAGGCCGCAGAGCAGGGAAAAAGCCAAAACCTGCGCCTTGTCCGCGCCGACAAATTGAAAGAAGGTGACCATCGCCCCTTCCCGCACGCCCCAGCCGGCCAGCGAAATCGGCAGGATGGTCAGCAGGATGACCGGCGGCACCAACGCCAAATAAACGGAAAAGGAAAAAGGCAGCCCGACCGCCAAGCCGTTCATGTAAAAGGCGGAGAGGGAGAGCAAGTGGATGAAGAGGGAAAGGCCAAGCTGGGCACTGATGGCCGTGAACGACGAGTAAACTTGAAAATAGCGCTCCGACAGACGGCCTAAGAAGCCAAGGCTGCGGCCTGCGGCGAAGAAAGAGAACTTGCGCAGCAGAAAGAGCAGCAGCAGCGCGGCGGCAAGGGCTGTCAGAATCAGGAGCAGCGAGTATTCCACTTGCAGCGGCAGCAGACGATGATTCATCAGCAGGGCGACGATGTTGAGCAGGAGCAGTCCGGCCAAGCCGACAATCCGGTCGATGAACACGCCGTAGAAGGCATTTTCAGCAAAGCCGAGCCGGGAGCAGTCGATGATCCTCATGCCGTCGCCGCCGATGCTGCTCGGCAGACCCTGATTGAAAAAAAGTCCTTTAAAATAGCTACGCAGATAAAAGAGCCTCGGTGCTTGAAAGCCCAGCCGCTCCATGATCAGCCGCCAACGGCATGAGGCGACGCTGTTGCAGAAGAGTTGCAGCAGCAGCGCGGCGGCAAGACAGGGAACCGACGCTGACTTCAAGGCGGCGGCGGTCTCGCCGGGATTGCTGCTGCGGATGATGAAGCCCAGCAGCAGGCCGGCCACCGCCAGCTTGATGCTGTAGTTGAGCAGGGTTTTGTTCATTCCTCTTCATATTTTTTAATTTCAGCGGCGCAGCGCGGGCAGGGATGGAACCCCTCCTTGCGAGCCAGCCTGACGCTGCGGAACTGCAACGTGGCCCGGCGGCTGCGGTGCTGCGGGCAGCCGGGCAGATGAAAGACACGGCTGCCCAGATCGGCATGGACTAAGAGGCCGGAGGGGGTGTCGGCAGGCTGCCGATGCCGCCGCTGTTTGGACAGCTTGGCGGTCAGCCTGCGCCACGGCGCGAGCAGCAGCAACTCGAAGATCCAGCGCAGGGCGGCGGTCAGCGGCTCCGGGAGCGCAGGCCGTTCCTGCTCCGCCCGGCGGAAGACAAAAATGGTCAGCGCGGCGAAAAGTAGATTGGGCAGCCACATGCCGACCGGCACCGGCACAGCCCGGTCTTCGGCCATCACCTTGCCAATGGTCGAAATGATGTAATAAAGCACAAAGAAAGCCAGTCCCAGTGGGATGCCTGCGGCCCGGCGGCCCGGCCCGGCCTGAAGCCCCAGCGGGATGCCGAGCAGGCTGAGAAGCAGGCAACCCACCGGCAGGGCCAAGCGGTGGTGGTATTCAGTCATGAAGGTGATCACATCCTGCGGATGCGCGTCCGGGCGGTGGGCCGCCTCCAAAAGCTGCGCCTGCGACATGCTGCCCTTGCTGAGCTGAGTGACATCGTCGCCGTCGATCCGTGTCGGCGGCCGGAGCGGAATGCTGAGCTGATAGCGGCGGAAGCGCACAGTCTGGCCGTCCAGCCCGCTGGTGCTGTGCAGGGTGCCGTCCTGCAGGATGATGGTCACAGCCATTTGGCTGATGTCCGCCTGCATTCTCCCGCGTTTGGCCATGACAATGTTCGGCTGCTCACGGCCCCGCATGTCCGAGACATAAACCCCCTGCCACGCGCCGTCCGCATCGGTCTCGTCAACATAGACCACCACCTCGCCCAGCGCCTCGGTGAATTTTTTCTCTTTGATGCCTTTGTCGATTTTTTCCTTGGCGAGCTGGTACATGAGCTGGCGCATGGCCACTTCGCCTGCCGGAATCAGGCGGATGGAGAACCAGCCGGTCAGGGCGGCGATGGCGGCGGCGAGCAGCAGCACCGGCGGCAGCATTTGCCGGAGGCTGATGCCGCAGGTCTTGAGAGCCAGCAGCTCTCGATCGTTGGTCAGCCGGGTGAAGCCGATGATCACCCCGGCCATGCTGGCCATCGGAATGACGTAAAACAGCAGGTGCGGAAAAATGTAGGAAAACAGGCGGACGAAATCGGCGAAGCCGATGCCCAGATCCAGCACCACCTCCAGCAGTGGAATCAGTCGGACCAGAAAAAAAACGCAGTACAGAATGATGAAGCTGGCGAAAAAGGGGGCGAGCAGCTCCGCCGCCAAGTAACTGTACAGCAGCGGCGAAAGCCCCTTACGGCGCATGAGTCTCCGCAGGCTGCTGCTGCTGTATAGCTGCGCTTTGCGCCGGGGCCGCAGGCGAAGGCTTGGGACTGATGATGTTTTTGATGTTCACGTTGATCCAGTGCTGATCCCACCACTCCACTGGGGTGACGAAAATGCCGTGCACGAGCATGGAGAAATGGAGATGGTCTCCGGCGGCCATGCCGGAGGTGCCAGAACGGCCGATGATTTCATTCTTTTCAACCATTTTGCCGACAGCGGTCTCAGTCCGGCTGAGATGCGAGTAGAGGCTGCTCAAGCCTTGGCCGTGGTCGATGATCACCATGTTGCCGTAAATGCCGAGATAGTCGGCGAAAACGATCCGGCCCCTGTTGGAGGCCCGAATCTCGGCCCGCTCGGTCGAGGCGATGTCAATGCCGAGATGGGTCTGCTGGTCGATCTCCTGCCCTTTGTAGTAGTAGGTGCGCTGATCGGCGAAGCCCGCCCGGCCTGCGCCCGGCATCCGCAGGAAGCGGTCCTGCCAGAGCTGCTCCGCCGCCGTGTTCCGGCAGGCTTCGGCGATTTTCTCCGCATTCCAGACCCGCGCTTTCCGATTGACAAAAAGATACTGCTCCACCAGCGTCCCTTTCATCTCCGGGTAGTGCTGCTGAAACTCCGGCATTTTTTTCTGCAGAAAGCCGTCAGATATTTCAATCCGGTCTTTTTTTTCTTTGGCTTTTTTAAAATGGACCGAGAACGGGGCCTGCCCTTGGTTGCCCGCCTCATCCGCGCCGCTCACCCGCGTGTCTTCCGGCTTGACGCTGTCCCATGGCAGAGCGATGTAGGCGATATACTGCCGCTCTTTACCATGCAGAGGAAAGCCCCGGAAGAACATTTTGTCGATCATGACTCCGTGCCGGGACAGCGGCTCGGAGGCACTATAGACCACGATGCCGCTGCCGCCCTGCTGGAGGTGCATCTGCGCGTGCTCCACCGTGATCATCGGCGGCGCGGAATCCACCGTCACCGGAAAGCGGAGTTCGGTGCTGTTGCGCTTGAGGGAAAAATCCTCCACTGTGACCGCCAGCTCTGCCGCACCTTCCTTCAGGCCGAGGCCCTTCGCATCCATCTCGACAGCTTCCCGCACTTCCGCCGGGCCAGCCTGTTTAAACCAGGACTGGCGGGGAAATTCGCGGCTGAAGAGCGGATAGGCCGTGCCGTTTTGGAAGACCGTGACGGCAATCTTACGGAGGCCGCTTTTCTTGTCCCCGGCCAGCACTGGCAGATTCATCGCCCCGCCGACAAATTTGATTTCCTTGTCCACGCCGACTGTGGGCTTTTCAAATTCAAGCAGCACGAAGACCGCTGCGCCCACGCCGATCACCGCAAGCATGGAAATGACAATCAGGGCCAAGCGGAACAGTGCTTTCAAGTTGGCGGAACTGAAACCGCGTTTGCTCTGTTTAATCATGATCAATCTCTTGAATGATTTATTCGTTCCAGATGAGTTCATACCGCTGGAGATGCAGCTCCGGCGCGGCGGCCACCGCGATCCGCCTGCCGGTCTCGGTTTCCAGCCGCCGCAGGTGTCCGGCCTCTTCGCGCAGAAGCAGCTCGGCCAAGCGGGGATTGACCCGGACTGTGAGGCTGCCGCTGCTAATCGTCGCCGCGTCGCGGGAGATTTTGCGGAAGATCTCGTAGCAGAGGGTGCGCCGGGATTTCACCTCGCCCTCACCGCAGCAGCAGGGACAGACCTCATTCAGTGTCCGTGAGAGATTCTCGCTGGCGCGCTGCCGGGTGATCTGCACCAAGCCGAAATCAGACATCCTCAAGATGTTGACCCGGTTGCGGTCGCTGGCCATCGCATCGAGCAAGGCTTTATGCAGGGCCTCGCGGTGCTGCTCGGCCTCCATGTCGATGAAGTCGATGATGATGATCCCGCCGATGTTCCGCAGCCGGAGCTGGGCCGCGATTTCGCGCACCGCCTCCATGTTGGTCTTGTAGATGGTCTCGGCGAGATCATTCTTGCCCACATAGCGGCCCGTGTTCACGTCAATCACGGTCAAGGCCTCGGTGGTCTCTATGATAATATACCCGCCGGAACGCAGCCAGACCTTTTTATCCGCCGCCTTGCTGATCGCCCCTTCGATGCCGTAAGCCTCGAAGAGCGGCACCTCGCCGTCATAGTGGACGATGCGGCTTTTCAGCTTGGGCGCGAAGGTGCTGACAAAGCGCAGCAGCCGCTCGTGCTCCTCGGCGGAGTCAATCACCACCTCGTTGATGCTGTCCGTGAGCAGATCGCGGGCCGAACGCAGCACCAAGCTGATGTCTTTATACACCAGCCCTGGCACTGGCGAGCGGCGGGCAGCGGCCTGGATATCGTCCCAGAGCAGCATGAGGAACTCCATATCAGCCTCGATCTCCGCGCTGGTGACATTCTCAGCCACAGTGCGGACGATGAAGCCGGTGCCTGCCGGTCGCAGGCTCTCGATCTTCTGGCGCAGCTCCTCGCGCACTCGCTCGTTCTCAATCTTCCTCGAAATGCCGATGTGGTCGGTCAGCGGCATGAAGACCAGATTGCGGCAGGCCAAGGTGATGTGGCAGGTCAGGCGCGCTCCCTTGGTGCCGAGAGGGTCTTTGGCGATCTGCACCAAAACTGTCTGCCCTTCTTTGAGGAGCTGCTCTATGCCGGGATGCGTCGGACAGCGGTTCGTCAGCGAGGGATCGTCCGGGTAATGCCGTCGGCAGCAGCGTTTTTCATCGCCGCCGCTTGCTATCCGCTCCTCCAGCCTAGCGACGACCGATGAGGCATGGACATCATCGACATAAAGAAAGCCGGTGCGCTCCAAGCCGATCTCGACAAAGGCGGCCTGCATTCCCGGCAGCACCCGCACCACCCGTCCGCAGTAGATGTTGCCGACCATCCCCTTTTCAGCAGGCCGCTCGATGTGGAATTCCAGCAGATTGCCGCCTTCCACCAGCGCGATGCGGTTCTCGTAAGGCGCGGCGTTGATCAGTATGTCTGTGTACATCGGTGTGCTCTTTGTCTGCGTGCAACAGGCATGGTCTGACAGCGCGGCGCGAGGCGGCGGGGGGAGAATGCTGCGGCAGCTGAGGGAACCCGTTTAATTTTATTGAAAAAAGCCGGACAAGACAGCATCCGGCCGCATGAACCCGATGATATGATACCTCAATTGCCCCGCCCTGCCAAGGACGGATTCCCGCTTTGTGACAGCGGCGGCTTGCGCTGCAATGCAGGAGTCTTGGCAGAGCGTTCATCTCAGTTTACACTGAGTGCGTTTGCGATCTGCGCAAACAAGGCGCTCCGTCCATATTGTTTCATCTTGAAAGCCGCATGAAAACTCTCCTCTGGAAGCTCTGCTCCTCCTATTTTCTTCTGGCGGCCTTGATCCTCACGCTCTGCCTTGCCGCCGCGTCGCTGCTTCTCCAACAATCCGTCATCAGCCAGGCGCAAGATGAGCTTGCAGCGCAGGCTCGCCTGTTGCGCGTCCGGCTGGAGCGGCAGGACGCTGCGGCATACGGCGGCATCTGCGCCGAGTTCAGCGCGGCGCTGGGCAGCCGTTTCACCGTCATTTCAGCAGCGGGTCAAGTGCTGGCTGATTCGGAGCAGGATCTTCATTTCGACAACCACGCCGACAGGCCGGAAATTCTCGCGGCGCTGGCCGGAGCTGTCGGCGTTTCCCGCCGCCGCAGCCACAGCTTGGGCAAGGAGCTGCTTTACGTGGCTGTGCCGCTGCGCCGGGGCGATGAAATCTGGGGCGCGGCGCGGGCAGCACTGCCCGCGTATCTGTTGGATGAACGGCTGGCTTACCTGCGCGGCACGCTGCTGCTTGCCGCTGTTCCTGCGCTGCTGCTTGCCGCCGCCGCCAGCTTCCTCCTCGCTCTGCGGGTGAGCAAACCGCTGCAAGAGATCGAGCAGGGCGTGCTGCGTTTCACCCAAGGCAGTCTGCGGCACCGCATCCGCATCACCGGGCCGCTGGAGATCACTAATCTGGCCGAGTCCTGCAACCGCATGGCGGCCCAGCTCGACGAGCAGAGCGAGAGCCTGCGCAAGCAGCTCGCCCTGTTGGAGTCCACCTTCCGCAGCATGGCCGAGGCGGTGATCGTCCTTGATCCAGAGGGCCGCATCCTGCGCTGCAATCAGGCTGCCGGGCGGCTTTTCAGCTTTGATCCGAGCGCAGCTGAACAGCGCGACATACAGGAGGTGATCCGGCTCGCTGACGTGCAGCAGTTCTTTGAAAAAACTATACAGCAGGGCGGGGGGGCGACCGAGGACATCATCACCATCAGCGCGGGCCGTGAGAAAATCCTCAGCGCGAACGGGGCGCGGTTGCGGAGCGAGAGCGGGGCGAACGCAGGTGCGCTCCTCGTCTTCCACGACATCACCCGGCTCAAGCGGCTGGAGACCATGCGCCGCGACTTTGCCGCCAACGTCTCGCACGAGCTGAAGACCCCGATCACCGCCATCAGCGGCTTTGTCGAAACGCTGCGCGACGGCGCGCTGCACGAGCCGGACGCGGAACGCTTCCTCGACATCATTGCCCGCAATGTCCAGCGGCTGCGCACGATCATCGAGGACTTGCTCGCCCTGGCCCGGCTGGAGCAGGAAGAGGAGAGCGGCCAGATCAGCCTGAGCTGGAAGGCGGTGCGGCCTGTGCTGGAGAACGCGGCGGCGATCTGCGCCAAGGCGGCGGCGGAGAAAAACATCAGCTTGGAGCTGGACTGCCCGGACACGCTCAGGGCCAGGCTCAACGCCCCGCTGCTGGAGCAGGCCGTGGTCAATCTCTTGGACAACGCTGTCAAGTACAGCAGCAGCCAAAAAAGCCGCGTCATCCTGCGGGCCGCGCAGGAGCAGGGCGGCGTGCTGATCGTGGTGCAGGACTTTGGCTGCGGCATTCCCCGCGAGCACCACGCCCGCCTTTTCGAGCGTTTCTACCGGGTGGACAAGGCCCGCAGCTGCAAGCTCGGCGGCACCGGCCTCGGCTTGGCCATTGTCAAGCACATCGTGCAGGCGCACCATGGCGCAGTCAGCGTCGAGAGCGCGCCGGGCAGAGGCAGCGTCTTCACCGTGCGACTGCCGGGCTGATTTGCCTCCACAGCACAAGGCTATGGACAATCTAGGCAAACGCATGACTCCTGTAATACAAACAGCGAGAAATGAATAGGCAGGTTTTCCTTTATGTAAAAATATCGCTTGGGTAATAATTTTTATGCAGTAAAATTATAGGAGTTACGCAGTTGAAACAAGAAGCTCAACTATTACAGCCAGTTGTCTTTTTGCCGCATAAATCGTCAGTTGAATAAAATCAACGGGTTGGCGGTCGAACTGCGTAAGTCCTAAATTAGTTGAAAGGAATTTTTTGCGAGTATTCATTACCTCTGTTAACTAATTGTTGTTTATAATAATTATCTCAAGCGTTTACCCTGCTACTGCGCCTGCGCAAAAAGGGGATTTGTTTTGACCGCCGAGTGAACAATTTCGCGGAGGATGGCTTTTTCTTTTGCGCCTAGCTGAATTCCAGCTTCGGCATACATCTTTGCAATCTGAACCAGTTGGCTAGATTGCCATCTCCAAGAAGAAGCTCCATTTCCTTGTGCCATACCGTCTTTTACTATCCCAATAAATTGAGCCAACAATCGGGCTGCGTCCTCCTTCTGTCCTGTTTTGACTGCAATACGTGCCAATAAAGGAATTCTCTCTGAATTATCAAGAATTTTTTCAGTTATTTCTTTTGCTTGATCAAAAAATCCTGCCTCAGCGTAGTGGGTTGCAATTTCAATTAATGACAAATTATACGACCTATCGTTATACGACGGATCATTTTTTCTTTCTTCATCAATCAGCTCATATGACCTTGAAAACATTTCAAGAGATTTTTCTTTTTGACCAGACTTAGCATACCCGTCCGCAATCAAAAGCAATACTCGCGCTCTGACTGCCGGTTTTTTAATATGAGCAGCTATGTCAATTGCTTGCAGACGAATTCCAGCCGCATTATTTTTTTCTTTTTTTTCGATTTCATTGGCGATTATCGCCAATGACCAGCTTTTCCATAATGGTTCATTAATTCTATTTGCAACATCAACAGCTTCACTCGTGCTTCCCAATATCGCATATCCAGTTGAAACTGAGAGAAAAAATGAGTCATTCTTATTATCCTTTTCTTGTTTAAGAAGTTGAGAAAGCAGTCTTTTTCCTTTTTCTTTCTGACCAATCTTTGCATAGCTAATTGCAACATGAGAGAACATTGACAACTCAAAGCCATTCCCTTTGATCGTTTTTTCCAATTGCTCCAACAATGCTGTCGCCTTCTCGTTTTTTCCTGCTTCAGCATATTTTTCTGCAATTGCAATCAACGCAACAGTCAGCGCAACAGCCTTGTCATGAGTATTTCCTTCCATTGCTTCAGCAACGACAAACGCAGCCTCGAACGGCGACTGCTCCGCCTCGGCAAGCAGCTTCACCGCCTCTTCCTTCTCTTGAAACTGCCGCAGTGTCAAACCAAGTATCTTGGTCTGGCCGGACAGCAATCCGACCGCAACGGTGGAAGCAGGATAATCTGTCAATATCGCATCAATTGTCTCCTTGGCATCCTGATACGCTGCGTAATCTGCCGAGAATTTTTTTTCCTTCCGCTGCTGTGCACTCTGAAGAAGCTGCGATGCCTCCACATACAGCTTGTTTGCCTTCTCATTCGGGTCAGCAGAGCACCCGCCGCAAACCAGCACCAAGACAATCATCAGCCAGATCAAACGCGCTTTCGTGGATTCAAGTTGTAAGTGCAACTTTTGCTGAGTTGAGAAAAGAGTGAGTTATGGTAACATGATGGCTCAATT
>JAABPV010000017.1:0-12795 GCA_011391865.1 Desulfobulbaceae bacterium
TCGCTCAGTGCCAGCGGCGACGAGGAACGAATATACAGCATTGCCCCCCCAGCGGTCAAGAACTTTTTTCCAGCTTCGAGCATTTTTTTATCGAGCCGGGTTCAGGGCTGCGGCTGCTCCAGCCATCTGCTCAAAGTCTCGATGATTTTTCGGGCCTGCTCCGTGCTGGAAATATTGAACTTCGATTTGGCGAGGTACTGCCCATCCCGTTTCTGGTAGCGGCGGATAGTGTATTTCTCCGGGCTGTAGTCGCCCTTTTTGCTGTCGTAGTCTTGGTAGCGGAACAATATGGTTGTCCACGCGCCCTTGGTCAGCACCTCTTTGTCCAGCTCCTTGACCAACTGCTGCCCTTCTTCTTCGTAATTTATTGTTATATCATCTAATTCTGAAGCCATTCCTTTCTCCTTTTCAGTTGTTGGTCGTTTTGCGCATGAAGATTCCTTCGAGCTTGAATAGCAGACACAGACGCGTTTGTCAAATTTTAATCCAAAAAATATTTTTACTATTATTTTTCAGTTATATACCTGTCAACACAGCTTTTTTAGCTTGACATAGTAATGATTCTCAATTATCTCTTGAATATAAAAAATACAAAACAGGAAGGTGAGATCATGGGAGAGACACCGCTGCGAATGACCCATCAGCGCGAGGTGATCCTTGATGAAATGGGCAGATGCAAGGGGCATCCGACAGCCGACGTGCTGTACGAACGGATCAAAAAAAAGCTGCCGCGCATCAGTTTGGCCACCGTTTACAGAAATCTTGAAATTCTTTCTGAAGCAGGTATGATCAGAAAATTGGAAATCAGCGGCCGCCAGAAGCGTTTTGACCGGCAGCTGCAGCAGCACCATCATATATATTGCGTCCAGTGCCACCGGGTTGACAACCTCAGAGTAGAGACCGTGTCCCCGGAATCCGCCGCTGAAATCGGCTACCGCATCTCTGGCTGCCGAATAGAATTTTTTGGTGTCTGCCCTGACTGCCAGAAGAAAAACGGGCAAAAGCCGCAGAAAAACAATGCCGCTGGCGCGGGCAAGGTCAACGGACATGACTGCTGCAACCTCAATGCGCGGCAGCGCAAGGTTTTGCAGGCTTTGAGCGGCAGAAGCTGCGCCTGCGCCAAAGACATCGCCGCTGCGGTCGCGCTTGAGCCTGCTCAGGTGAGCTGCCAGCTCACCGCGCTGAAAAAAAAAGGCTTGGTGGCCAGTCCGGCCCGCTGTCAGTACAAGCTGACCGCCGCAGGGAAAGAGCTTCTTTAACCACGCATGATGCAAGGAGAAACAACGAATGGCCTCATTGAAGGGAACGCAGACTGAAAAGAATATTCTCACCGCCTTTGCTGGAGAATCACAGGCCCGCAACCGCTACACCTATGCGGCAAAAATCGCGGAAAAAGAAGGCTATGTGCAGATGGCGCATCTCTTCATCCGCACCGCCGAGCAGGAGCGGGTTCATGCTAAAACCCTGTTCAAGCTGCTGGAAGGCGGCGAGGTGGAAATCACCGCCGCTTTTCCCGCCGGAACGCTCGGCAGCACGCTGGCGAATTTGGAGGCTGCCGCCGGAGGCGAGGAGCATGAATATATGGACATGTACCCGTCCTTCGCCAAAGTAGCTGAAGCGGATGGCTTCCCGCTCATCGCCGCCACCTTCCGCGCCATCGCCAAGGCGGAGAAGCAGCACGCCAAGCAGTATCGCGACCTGATCCGTAACCTGAAGGAGAGCAAGGTCTTCTGCAAGGACAGGGGCGTGAATTGGCACTGCACTAAATGCGGCTATGTCCATGAAGGAACAGAACCCCCGCAGAAATGCCCGGCCTGCGCTCATCCGCAGAATTATTTTGAGCTGCTGGCCGAAAACTGGTGAAGCAGTTCGGACAAAGCGGATTTCGGCTGTATAATGGGAGGAAGCTGTTTGTCTTGAACCGAGCGCATTCTGCGCAACTGAATCACAAGGAGGAAGATTCCCATGACCAAGAAGAACGAAATCTACAAGTGCCCAATGTGCGGCAACATTGTCTCTGTCCTGCACACCGGCGCGGGCGCGCTGGTCTGCTGCGGCCAGCCGATGGAGCTGCTGACAGAAAACAGCGTTGACGCATCCAAAGAAAAGCATGTGCCGGTGATTGAAAAAATCGCCAGCGGTTACAAAGTGACGGTCGGCTCTGTGGCCCATCCGATGGACGAGAAGCACTGGATCGAGTGGATCGAGCTGACGGTCGGCGGCGTGGTCTGCCGCAAAGACCTCAAACCCGGCGACAAGCCGGAGGCCGAGTTCTGCATGAGCAGCTGCGGCAGCGGCTGCGGCTGCAAAACTGCCGAGGTGTCGGCCAGAGCCTACTGCAATCTGCACGGCTGCTGGAAAGCCTGATTTTTTGCCGCAACCGGCTGCGGTCTGCGGGCCGCAGCTCCCTGCCCCCATTCATTTGGAGAACGCCCCATGAGCGCATTAGTCACCAAACAGGCCCCGGACTTCACCGCCACCGCCGTCATGCCGGACAATTCCTTCAAAGGGGATTTCAAGCTGTCCGACTATCGCGGCAAATACGTCATTCTCTTCTTCTATCCCCTTGATTTCACCTTTGTCTGCCCGTCCGAGATCATCGCCTTTGACCGCGCCCTGCCCCAGTTCAAAGAGCGCGGCTGCGAGGTGATCGGCGTGTCGATTGATTCCCAATTCAGCCATTTCGCGTGGAAAAACACGCCGGTCAAGGAAGGCGGCATCGGCAATGTCCAGTATCCGCTCGTCGCCGATTTGGACAAAAAAATCGCTCGTCAGTACGGCGTGCTGATTGACATGGGCGTGGCTCTGCGCGGCACTTTCCTGATCGACAAAGAGGGCGTAGTCCGTCACGCTGTGGTCAATGACCTGCCGCTTGGCCGTTCCACCGACGAGGCTCTGCGCATGTTGGACGCGCTGATTTTCCACGAGACCCACGGCGATGTCTGCCCGGCGGACTGGAACAAGGACAAAGAGGCCATGAAGCCGACAGCGGCGGGCGTGGCTGATTATCTGGCTAAAAACGCGGCCTAATCTGCCGCTCTCCTCAATCTCCAGCAAAGGACAGGATGATGGAAAAACACCGATGCCAAATCTGCGGTTACGACTACGAGCAGGAAGCAGGCGATCCCGACAACGGCGTTGCCGCAGGCACCGCTTGGAAAGATGTGCCTGATGATTGGGCTTGCCCGATCTGCGGCGCAGGCAAGGATGCCTTTGACGAGCTGTAATTCATCAATCATGTGGCGGTTTTTAGAGCCGCCACAAGTCTTTTTCAGCAGGTTTCAGTGAATTTACCCGCGATGAAAAGAGAACTATGCGGAATCATAGGTTCTTGTTGTGTGTATTGGGCAACTGCTGTTGCAGTCGGGCTTGTTTTGTATAAAATTTTCCCTCCGTCTTTTTCTGTCAATTCTCCAAACAATACGCAATTTTTTTCTTTCATGGCTGGTGTTTCATTTGGAGAACATTGGCAAAACATACCGGGGAATATTGCAGGATTTATTTTCGCATTGTATACTTTCCGCGCAATTTGCTCTGAAAAACCCGTTGATCGTTCATCGCGATAAATTTATAAAAATTACATCGAAACTTCATCTATAGGAGAATTGACTGATGAGACCTGTCGAACTGAGCAACAATGTCTATTGGGTCGGAGCGGTTGACTGGCTGACCAGAGATTTTCATGGCTATTCCACCGAGCGTGGCACCACCTACAACGCCTATCTGATCATCGGCGAGAAGGTCGCGCTGATAGACACCGTCAAAAGCGGCTACAGTCATGAGCTGCTGCACCGCATCCGCAGCGTCATCGACCCGAAAAAAATTGATTATCTGATTGTCAACCACGTGGAGATGGATCATTCCGGCGCACTGCCGCAGATGGTGCGGGAAATTCAGCCGGAAAAGATCATCTGCTCGAAAATGGGGCAGAAGGCTCTGATGCAGCATTTTCATCAGCCGGACTGGCCGTATCACGTGGTCGCGCCCGGCGAGGAGCTGCGCCTTGGCCCGGACAAGACCCTGAGCTTCCTCGAAACCCGGATGCTGCACTGGCCGGACTCGATGTTCACCTATCTGAAGGAAGACCAGATTCTGTTCTCCAGCGACGCGTTCGGCGAGCATCTGGCCACCAGCGAGCGGTTTGACGACGAGGTGAATCAGGACGTGCTGATGCACGAGGCGACCAAGTATTACGCCAACATCCTCACCCTCTACTCGCCCTTGGTGAAGAAACTCATCGCCCAAGTCACGGACATGCACTTGGCGGTGAAGATGATCGCCCCGGATCACGGCATCATCTGGCGGAAGAATCCGCAGAAGATCATTGATGCCTACTCGCGCTGGTGCGTCAACGAGAGCAACGGCAAAGCCTTGGTCATCTACGACAGCATGTGGCATTCCACCGAAATGATGGCCAAATCCATTGCCACTGGCTTGCAGGACAAGGGCATCAGCTACAAGCTGCTCAATTTGCAGGTCAACCACCACAGCGAGGTGATGAGCGACGTGCTGGAGGCGGGCGCGGTGGTGCTTGGCTGCCCGACCCTCAATAACGGTATGCTGCCGCGCATGGCAGGCTTCCTCATGTACATGCGCGGCCTGCGGCCCACCAACAAAATCGGCGCGGCCTTCGGCTCCTACGGCTGGTCCGGCGAGGCGGTCAAGCTGATGAACACGGCGATGAGCGAGATGAATTTCCGCCTTGTCCATCCCGGCCTGCGGGTGCAGTATGTGCCGGAGCACGGCCATTTGCAGGAATGCGTCGAACTGGGGCACACGGTCGCTCAAGCCCTGCTCGACGCGAAGGCGGGCGTTGCGGCGGATTGAATAAAACGCTCTTCTGTTGCTTTGACAGCCAGCGGATGGTAGAATGACATGTATTTTCTGCTCCGCAGCTCCGTTCTGACGGCGGCGGCAGGACACAGTTTTTTCCTTTTCAAAAACCATCCCGTGCCAAGAGCAGATAAGTGATGCTGGCGGATATCCTGCTGATTTCAGATCAGCGCGAACTGTGTCAGCAGGTCAGCGCGATACTCGGCGACTACGATGTCGACTGCTGCCTGTCTCAGGAGGCAGGCAGAGTTTGTGCGCATCAGCCGGTGCGGGTGATCTTGGTTTCAGAAAAGCTGACCGGCACCAGCGGCATTCAGCTTTTTGACACGCTGCGTGACACCCGGCCCGGCGTGGTCGGATTCCTGATCGTTGATCAAGACGATGATGCGTCGCGGCTCTGCCCGGCAGCGATGGAGAGCGGCTTCTCCGGCTTGCTCACCTGCCCGCTGAATCCCAGCATAGTGCGGGAAAAAGTCAGCCGGGCAATGGAGGCCGCCGCCCTGCGCGAGGAAAATTCCCGCCTCCGCGCCCTTCTGCCCTTGTATGGCTTGGGTGAGAATTTTTTGTCGTCCACCAACCAGTCTGACGTGCTGGAAAGCCTACTTGATGTCATCGCCGACCAGACAGCGGCGGACAGCCTCTCGGTCATGCTCTACGACGAGGAGGAGGGCGTGCTGCTGATCGCCGCCTCGCGGGGCATCCCGGAGGAGATGATTCCCAAGATTAAGATCAAGCCCGGCGACAAAATCGCAGGCCGGGTCTTTGAAGAGCGCCGGGCGGTCATCCTCAACCAAGAGACCCAGAGCGACTCCCGCTTCGCCGACCTGCTCAAGAGGCCGGAAATCACCTCGGCAGTTTCCTTCCCGATGATCGTCCGAGATCGTATTCTCGGCGTTCTCAACGTCAGCTACACTGATGGCGACATCCGCTTTGCCGACTCGGACATTGAAATCCTCGGCATACTCGGCACCCAAGCGGCTTTGGCTTTGGAGAACATCCGCACCAGAGAGGCGATGGCGCAGGAGGCGCGCCTGCAAGCCCTGCTTGAACAGTACGTGGCCCCGGAAGTGGCCAAAGTGCTGCTGGAGAGCGATGCCAATCTGATCCGAGGATTAGGCGCCGTCAAAGAGGCGACCGTTCTTTTCGCCGACATCCGCAACTTCACCGGCATGGTACAGCAGCTGCCACTACCGGTTCTGCGTGATTTTCTTAACGAATTCTTTCAAGTCTTCACCGAGACCATTTTCGAGTACCGGGGCACGGTGGACAAATTCATGGGCGACGCAGTGCTGGCCGTCTTCGGTGCGCTGATTGAGCTGGACAACGCCTCGTGGACAGCGGTGGAGACAGCCTTGGCTATCCGTGAGCGGTTCGCGGCCATGAAAAAAAATTGGCAGAAGAGGGACAGCTTCTTTGACAGCATTGATCTCGGCTTCGGCATCACTCGCGGAGAGATGTTCATGGGCAATGTCGGCTCGGCCCGGCGACTGGATTACACCGTGATCGGCACCGAAGTGAACATCGCCCAGCGGTTGGCCTCCTCCGCCACTTCCTTCCGCATCTACATCACTGAAGCGGTGCGCAAGGATTTACTCCGGCAGCCCGGCGCGGAACGAAGAATCATGCTGGAGGATCTGGGCACGATGATGCTCAAGGGCGTGCACCACGCCGTGCCCGCCTACTGCGTGCTGGACATCGACCGGAGCAGCGGCCCCGAAGCCGCCGCATCGTGACAAACAAGGTTGGATTTGCTGCGGAACTGTGGTAAATTGAAGAGACCCCCATCGCATTGCGGACGGAGAAAGCAGGAATGCCGCAGCATTGCGCTGCGCTCTGTCTGATCAGATGAACCCAACGCATGAAAGGAATGAAATGCAGAAACGAACTGTAGGGCTGACCTTGCTGACCGCTGCAACCCTTGTTAATTTTATGGCCGTTCAGTCATTCAGCCAAACCCAGAAGGCTGATGTGGCGGCGCAGGCGCAGGCCGAACAAAAGTCGAAGCGGACATATCGGAGTGCCCCGACCGGCGAGGGCGCGCTCACCCCGGAAATGATTGAGCAGTGTATCCGTCTGAACATGGATGTGGACTCCAGCTATGCCGCCATCGGCAAGGCAAAGGAGCAGTTTGACGCGCTCAATCGTCAGCTGACTGAGGAAGGCGAGAGCCTGAAGGCGGCCAAAGACACTGTGAACAACAGCGAATCCCGCACCCAGTATGATGCCAAAGTTTTGGAGTACAACCGGCGGCTGCCGGAGCTGGATGGGCAGCTGAAACGCTACAAGCAGTTAGTGAAAAGCTATCAGGAGAAGAGCGACAAGTTCGACCGCGAGTGCAACGGTCAGCCCTACTATGAGGATGACTACGCGGCGATGGTCAAAAAGTTGGGACGCGGCATGTGATGCCCGATGTTCCGGTGCGGTTCCGCTGGCTCCTTCCGCCGGAGCAGCGGGATCTGCCTTTGCCCGCATATGCCTCCGCACTGGCGGCGGGCATGGATGTGGCCGCCGCGATTGCCGGAGAGACCGTGCTCCGGCCCGGTGAAATTCAGCTGATTTCCACCGGCTTCGCGGCGGCTGTTCCTGAAGGCTTTGAGTTGCAAGTGCGGCCCCGTTCCGGCTTGGCGGTTAAGCATGGGATCACTGTGGTTAACGCCCCAGGCACGATTGATGCCGACTATCGGGGGGAAATCAAAATCGGTCTGATCAATCTGGGTCAAGAACCGTTCACCATCCACCGGGGCGACCGCATCGCCCAGCTTGTGCTGGCCCCGGTCTGCCAAGCCCGCCTGCATCTCGTTGACAGCCTTGACCAGACCGAGCGCGGCAGCGGCGGTTTTGGGCATACGGGGCTGTAGTCAATTGAATAGTGGCGATTGTATCATTCCCATCTTGGCCAATCTGAATTGGATTGCAGTGTGTATGCAGCCAAATCCATAGCGGACAGATCTGGTGAAATTGATCGAAGATGCTTCCGAAAAGTACTTTGTCGGGCATGTGATTTCAGCCACAGTGAAACCTTTCCAGAGAATTTGCGCCAGCATCTGATTGTCAAAAACAAAATCGTCAGAATTTTTTGTCAGATCAATAGATTCGAGCAGTTGTCTGGAAAAGGCCCGGTAGCCGGTATGATATTCTGACAGTTTCGCCTTCATGACAATATTCTCAAACAGAGTAAGAAAGCGGTTGGCGATGTATTTCCAGAGCGGCATTCCGTCACGCAGAGCGTAGCCGCCAAGAATCCTTGAGCCAAGCACACAGGCATACAAACCGTTGCCAATTAACGAGGCCATCGCAGGAATGAGTTTTGGTGTGTATTGATAATCTGGATGAACCATGATGATTATATCCCCTCCAGCATCAAGAGCTGCTTTATAGCACGTTTTCTGGTTTGCTCCATAGCCCATGTTCTTCGGGTGGATGATCACCTGCACCTTCTCCAGCTTTTCTGCGACAGCAACGGTTTTATCGGAACTCGCATCGTCAACCAAAATGATGGTGTCAACGATTTCCTGCGCCATTATCTCTTGGTAGGTTTTTACTAATGTCTTCTCAGCGTTGTATGCAGGCATAACAACGATAACGCGAAGATTTTTATACACTAACCCCTCCTTTATTCGTTTCGCATATAAAGATATGTTGTAGATATTGAATCTTTTCGTTTTTGCAAAAGGTTTAATCCTTTTCTATCTTTTCTGCAATCATCTAAAGATGAAAAAATAACATAATGCGCTTCTTTGTCGCCGCAGTCGACAACTTTTTTGTAATCAAACGCTGAGTATCCAGCTCTTTTATCCAATAAGGCGTGATATACTGGGAAAACTGCGCCAACGGTTGTATCAGGGCCAGCATGTTGATTCAGCTCGGTAATGATCTCTTGCTGCGCCGCAACGATGTCCGCATAATTCATGTCTGCGTCAATGTTAAAAACCTTTGTTTTGTAATATAGAAAAGGAACTGTGAGAAAGAGCAGGATTGTCCACAGCACTTCCCGCCTTGTTTGCTGACTGAGATAAAAAAACTGCGCCGCAACCAAGCAGGCGATGAGCGGCATGATCATGAGGATGTATCTCGCCAAATGAAAGTTGAGCGAAGAAACTGCCAAAGATACAGCTATGTATATAATGAAAAGCAATATCTTGCTCTGCTGCTCTGTCCTACGCCAAATGGAATAGATTTTTATTCCACCTGAATTCTTTACAAGAAACATGGCCGCAGAAAGAATAATAACTGCGCTCCATAAATAACGTCCCTGTCCTTTGAATATAAAACTCAAATAATAAAAAAGGCGAGGATAAATATCCGCAAACGAAAAAGAAACGTAATCTGAATGCAGCGGAAAGAAAAACCAGCCATTTTGCAGCTTTTGTACTGCAAGAAAAATTCCCCAAGCACACAGAGGTGCAGAAATTAGGCCAAGTTTAGTCAGGCTTTCTTTGTCAATTTTTTTCTGCCAGATCATTATTAGAAGAATATGCAGTCCGAAGCTGACTGGCAAAACGACGGCTGTTTCTTTGGTCATGATGGCCAGTGTTGAGAAAAGAGCGACTTGAAAAAAACGCTCTTTCAAATAGGCATAGATTGAGGCAGTGCAGAAAAAAGCGAGCATGATTTCCGGCAGCACCATGCTGGATTGAGCAATAAAAACCGGCTGCACTGCCAGCAGGACGCAGGCAAGCAGACCGACCTCATGACTGAATAAATCCCTTGCCAGTCGGTAGAGCACAAGCAGCAGTCCGCAGCTAAACAGCAGTGCCACTAAATGACCTGCCCAGACATGCGGACCGAATATTCTGTAGCCAACAGCGAAAATGACGGAGCAGAGCAGCGGATGGCCTCTAGATAATTCAGGCGGAATGGCATTCGGCATCATGCTGATCTGGTGATCAAACATATATAAGGCTGCACGTGAATACACCCCAAGCTCATCCCAGAAGTATGGATGATGAATGTGATTCAGCTTGAACAGGAAAAATAACAAAATGAGCAGATAAACAGGATTTACCGCTTTTATTTTTTCAATCATTTTAGTTCAGCCCCCTGCTGCTGCGGTGTTTGAAAAATTACAACAGCGCTGTTCTCGAATAGTTTGCGGAACCGTTCATCTTTCCGCAAATCCTTGATAAAATAATCAGGATACACGCCGAGATCGGTGATGCTCTCATCCACCGGCGCGACGAGATGTTTTTTAATCACCACTGCGCCGATGCGGAATTTGCGCAGCACCTCGGCCCGCAGCTCGTTGTCCGCACGCCAGAAATCGCGCAGATGATACTTCAGATACCATTCATGCGGCACAGGAAAAAGACGGTAGTTGCCTTCTGGATACATGAAAATTCGGCTTGGCTGCGGCGGATTTTCCCGCAGCCAAGCCATCGCCTCCCGGAGATCGGGGCTGACTTGTCGTAAATTGTATGTTTTAGTCAACACATAGCCGCCTTGCAAAAAAGCGAGGCTTGCCAAAAGCGAAATCAGCCACTTAGGCCGGGGCAGCCGCACTGTCTGCTCGGCAATGGGCAGCAGGATAAACGGCAGGCCGGGCAGGAAAAAACGCGCATCTGGCGCACTGGCAAGAAAAGCGGCGGCGGTCAAAATATAGGACAAGCCTGTGCCCCAGAGCCAGCAGCTTGAGTTTTCCTGCGCAGGCGGCTGATGCCGGAGCAGACGCAGCCCTGCCCCCGCGATGCCGGTCAGCAGGAGTAGCCAGAGCAGCAGACCGCCGTAGATGAAATAATTGGCTTTAACCCGCAGATCGCCGGGATGATTGGCGATGATCGAGGCTTTTTGCTCGGTGATCACCTTGGCCTTCGCCTTGGCAGAATTTTCGGCTGGAGCTGACTGCTGCACAGCGGGCGGTGCTGACGCAGGCTTTTTTTGCTTTTTCTCTTCCGGCCAGATGCTCCGCTCAACCGTCTTGACAAGCTGCTTGAATTTTGCCGCCGGATAAAATTTTGAGCCAGTCTGGCTGCTGATCGCCTCACCCAATCCCCACGTGCAAAGCACTATCAGCAGGATGGAGCCGGACACGATGACCGCTGTTTTTTTGATGCTGCAACGCCGGGCTGTCCAGACTAACAGGCAGAAAAAGAAAGCCGGGAAAAAGAGCATGGCGTTGACCTTGACACCCAAGGCAAAAGCCATGAAAAGCGTGGCTAACAGCCAGCGGTTTTTCCGCAGCAAATAAAAGGCTGTCAGCACCTGCGCAGCCATCGGCACGTCCTGATAGAAACTGACCGTAAAAATCAGGGTCATCGGCAGGCTGGCAAGAATCAGCAGATAGGGCATGGCCGCCCGCGTCTGCACCCCGCCACGGCTCCGGGCGAGCAAATAGGCGATGCCGAGGAACTGGACGAGATACAGGGCCTGATAGAACTGCACCGCCGCGAAGGAGCCGCCGGTCAGGCGGAACAGAATTGCGCCGAGATAATGCCAGAGAAAGGAGTGCGGATAAACGCGCACTTCGTTTTCGCCCCAGCCGGTCGGGATTTCCGCCTTGAAATTGGGCAGCGGCAGCACTTTGGCCTGTGTTTCCAGCATGTAATAATGCGTCACCTCGTCGCCGACCATCACCTGTGGCGCGGACATGCCCACCCAGAACACGCTGACCGCCGCCGCGAGGATGATCAGCGGCGCGCCGAGCGTGGTGCCTCTGGCCGGACGGCGGCAGATGCCCCGCCATTTTTGCCAGAAAACGCCCCACAGTTTGGTCGGCTCGTCCTCCTCCGGCTCGTCGGGAAGTCCTTCCAGCCTGCTGATCCGCCGCAGCAGGGCCTGCTGCCGTTTTTCCAGCTCGGAAATGGTGATGGAAAAATGAAAGACTAACAGAAGGAGGAAGGCGATGAACAGCGCGGCCACTGCCAGCCCGTACTGCACGCCGAGCAGGCTGGGGAAGGTGTGCAGCAGGCCGGGGAAAAGCGCAGTGAGCAGGACAATCAGGCTGACCGCTGTCCACGTCAGGCCGTAGCGGCGTTGCAGCCCGGTTTTCGCCCAAGCCGAGCCGGTGAGGAAGAGCAGGGAGAGGCTGAACAGTGCAGCGGTCAGGCGGACGCGGAAGGCTGGCTCCAAGCCGCCTATGAAGCGGGCCAGGCTTTCCTCCAAGGCGATTGCGGCCATCAGCAGGCCGGTCAGCAGGCCGAACACGCCGCCGAGCCGGTTGATCCGCCGGTCCCAGAGCGCGGTGACGACGAGGATCACCAGCAGCACGCCGAGGAAAAGCAGGAAAAGCTGCGGCAGGGCGGTGCCCAGCCAGCGGTCGGCAAAGGCGGTGATGCTGCTGAACATAGTTATGAGGGATTAGAGAGAATGAAACTACAGCACCCTTCGAGTGCGTGGCAACGCAAGCGGGCGGCGCTCACACCGTCACAATCACGCTGTTGCTTGGGGTGCTTTCGCCTGCTTTATTGACAGCGACAACGCAGTATTCCACTGTTTTGCCGCGTTCCTGATTGGTCAGCGCGGCATTCCGCTCAATCCCGGTGTGAACAGGAGTCCATATCTCGCCTTCCGCCTGATACAGCCGTTTGACCACATAATACGCCACCATGCCGCCCTCATCTGGCCGTTTCCATTGCAGGCTTACCTCGCCAGGCCCATGCTGCGTAATTTGCAGCATCAGCGGCTGACCAGGCTCGCTCATCGGCGTATTGGGCGATCTCGCCGCCCAGCCTATTATCTTCAGCTTCGCATCATTGCCCGCCACCGCATATTCGGAGTACTTGAGATCCGCCTTCATGCCCGCAGTCATCGCTTTGTAGTCAGCTTGCTTGGTGTCCGTAGCCTCTTCTTCCGCCGCTTGGGCTGCAACCTGCGCCGCGCTCGAACTGACAAAGGCATCACGGAGAGTGCGCAGATCAGCGGATGAAACCGGCGGTGAGGGAAAGTCAGGATTTTCACTCAGACCGACGATCATCTGCTCAATCAAGGCCAGAACTTCTGCTTCGGTTCGTGGAAACTTTGGCATGA
>JAABPV010000017.1:12894-44696 GCA_011391865.1 Desulfobulbaceae bacterium
ACAGACGTTGCATGTTTGCAATGCCTCGCTGCAACAATGCGGCGGATCAATGCACGGTTGCAACGGGCCGTTGCATGTACGCAGCAACCTAATGCGTCGCTCAACGCCTCAATGTATGTTTACAACGACTCGCTGCATCAATGCAACAGCTTAATGCGAGTTTACAGCGGCCTGTTGTAAGAATGCACCGGGTCGCTGCATTGCCGCAGTGAGCCTTTGCATCAAAACATCACTCGAAAAAAGGTTGCAATGCCTCATTGTAAAGATACATCAAGGCGATCGGGCAATTCCCTCTTCGGCAAGAGAGCCGCAGCCAAGCGGAAGCAGCCGGAAGCTCAGACATCCTGCTGCAACTGCCTGAATTGCTGCTGCCATTTTTCATATGCTGGACTTCGGCTAAATACCGCTGCACAGCCAGCGTAAGTAAATCCATCAAGCTGAGAAAGGACAGCTCGCGCTGGGCTTGCGTCATTTCATGGTACATGGCATCAGAGATATGCCAGACGCTTTCTTTCTGCGCCATTGTGTACCCTCAATATTTTTATTTATGCCGTGTGATTGCACGGTTAATCCAAGCAGGACAGGCTGCACCATCTGCCACTCTTCGTGCTGATGGCTGCACTGACGAACGGCAGCATTTGGCCCCGCATATTTTTCCTCCTGCTTCCGGTGTCTACGGCGTTGGAGTTAATCCTTAATGCAACGAACACTCATGCCGTTTGCATTGATACCGCAACCTAAAAAAAGAAGACCGTTATCAAAAAACAAAAAAGAAGCTGTGCCATTATTATTTATGCTGGTCCAATAATCGCCAAAGCTGCCTGTGTTTGTGGCTTGTCCATTTTCATAGTAACGAGAACCTGATAAAGGTAGCTTCAAATATGAAGAAAAAGCACCGGCAGCATCTTGAGAACTCCAAGTAGCTATCTCTTCCTCGAACTCCTGCTCGGTTGGAACCCTGAATCCTGCCGGGCAAGGATTATTCACGCCGCCTGCGCCCTGCCAGAGATTGCTGTTTTGTGGACTTCTCCAGTCATTCGGCGCAGAAGGAGCAAGGATGAATTTGCTATGACTTGGCTTGTCCGTTGAACTGAGCGTTGTCGTGGTGCCGCTGGTTATTTTCTCATGACCATCTGTTCTTCTTCCCCACTGATACAAATCGCCATACGCCTGCTCATCATCCATACTGGTCGCAACCCTTGATGCGCCAAGATTCCTATCCATCCATCTCCGGCCTGTTGCAGAGATAACAGTTGGAACGCAGGTGTCAAAAAGAGTTTTATAATACCATAACCCATGTTGACCCGGATCATCCTTCTCGTCGTCTGTAGGGATTGAAAATTCATACTCGCGATTACCGGACACATCTGCCCAAGACGTGTTGATCTCAATACCAACCTTTGCAGCAGCACGAGCTATAAGCCCATAACCAATACCGCCTGAGTAACACATATCTCCTTTCCAGCTTCCTGATGACCCAAGACTTGTAATGCAATAACCTGCCTCGCCGCTGGCCTCTGCTTTAAAAAGCCCGCCCACATCCACTCCGGCATTCGCAAGGCGCACGCCGCTTGTGAAAAAATCTATGTCTGCGGTGACTCCACCTTGGATTTGCAGACCAGCAGTTCCGTCAAGTTTTAAAAGTTCCACCTGACATTCCGAGCTGTTTTTTTTGCTTAAAGATCTCGTTATCTCAAAATCGCCACCTGATGGTTTCTTTATGCCAACGGACAATCCTGACTGATTGAGTTTGGCTATCGTAAAATTTCCATCAAGAGAAAGTTCTCCATCTGCTGTTAGATACAGCCAAACAATAACACCTAATGCCTTCGCGTTTCGCAATGGTGTTTGTGTGTCACCTATCCATACAGGACAGGCCTTTGGATCTGGGCATTTCACTGACCAAACTAAACCGGCAAGAGGAAACTTTCCTATTTTGTCATCTGCTGACAGCCCTGTAAGTTTTGCGCTGACACCAAAAGCCTTGAATGACTCATCTTTGACTTCTTCCCATGCCTGTGAAAAATAACCAAATTCTGCTGACCCTTTGCCGTTGAACTTCACATCAAAATCAAAGTCTCCATCCACACGTAAATTGAGCGACTTCAGCCCTCCGTCAAGAAGTGAAAAATCATGCTCATTCGTGAGTTTTATATTTTTTAACGAACCGTTAATTACAAATCCAACGGAAGTATGAGCATCAATCGGAGACATCCGACTGGCATCAACCCCCATTTTCCAAAGATCAACCTTCATATTGAGCGAAACCGTGCCAGCATCGATTGTTCCGCTTTCCGCTGCTGAAGACATCGCCCCATTTATATCCGCTGCCTGCCTGACGACAACTGCGCCATCACGGAACGAATAAACACTTCCATCAGATACGCTTTTTACCAATGCCGAGGGCATAGGCGATGCCGCTTCAACAGCCGTCGGAGCAATCACGCCAACAAAATTGCTTGCATCCAAGACGATGTTGTCCAAGTTAAAAGATGCTTCTTTGACTACATCCGCATAGGTTGCTTCTCCCAAAACCACCGTCTTTGTTCCGCCAGCAGTGCTTGAACTGACCACTTTACCAGCAATGCCAAAAGGAAAACGGTCATCTGCACCGGGCAAAAGATACAGAATGGAACCATCCTGCGCCGAACTTGCCAAATCTCCAGACAATTGAAGTTCTGTTTCTCCCGCTGCGCCGATGTTTGTATCGACAATTTCAGCTACACCGTTTTCGTCTATGACTGTCACATTGTCATTGACTGTCGTGGTTCCGCCTTGTTTCGCCGCAGCAAGCACGGAAGGAAGTTGCAGTAGCAGTGACGATTTGCTCCATGCCTTGCTTTGCAGACAGGAGACAGACACGATGGACAGAGCGAGAACAAGAGCAGTTTTCTTCATTTTTATTGCCTCCGCAGCAGGAGATTTGAACAGAACTTCAGCAGATGTGCCAGTATAACTGGAAAGATAATTTTTTCATGAAAAAACAGCACCAGCCGGAAAAGCTGAAGCTGTTTGCGTTCATAAGCTGTCGGATCATGCCTTGATTGCGCGGATATCTGGAAGATTACGGTATTTCTGGGCGCAGTCCAGCCCGTAGCCGACCAAGAAGCCGCTGCTGATCTGAAAACCGGCGTAGTCCAGCTGCGCATCCACAGCCCGGCGTTCCTGTTTGTCAATCAACGCGCAGATTTTGACCGAGGCCGCTTGATGTGTGGCCAAGAAATAATTCCGCAGCCACGCGGCAGTGAGACCGCTGTCCACAATATCTTCCACCAAGAGCACATGCTTGCCCGCCAGATCAAGCTCCGGCTCCTTGCGCAGAACGATTGAGCCGCTGCTGGCGGATGCGTCGCCGTAGCTCGCCACACGGATGAAGTCAATTTCCAGCTCCATGTCAATGGCCCGCGCCAGATCGGCAAGAAAGATGAACGCGCCGTTCAGCACGCCGATCAGCACCAATGGTTTTCCCTGATAATCCGCCCTGATCTGCCGCCCAAGGGCCGCGACTTGTTCTGCGATGGCCTGCCGGTCAAAAACTGTCTCTGAATGTTCCATCTTCGCATCGTGGAAAAAAAAGATGATCGGTACAAACTGTGCTGCATCCTAAACTGATCAGCGCGGCCTGCCAAGCAGAAAACGCGCTGCGGCTGCATTGACAGCGCGGTTCGGCGTGGTTACTGAGGAGGCATCCGCCAATTTGAACCTTTCCGCCGCCATGCGCCAGTACCTGATCGACGAGCTTTCTTTTCTTGAACGCGACAACTTGGACAGCTTCCTCAAGCGCACCTTCAAGCCCGGCCCCATTGAGGGGACGCACTGGCTTGAGCTGCCACCGGATCTGCTCGCCCCGCCCCAGCAGGCGCACCCGGCCTGCGGACCGTTTTATTTCGCCGTGATTTTAGAGCGGAACGAGCTGCGGGCGGAGTTTCTCGTCCGCAGCTCGCACAATCTGCATTGCTCCTGCATCGCTTGGGCCAGTCCGGCGCAGCGGCAATTCCTGCTTGATTTTATTGACAGGATGCTGCAAGAGGAGTTTATTGCAGTATAATGAGTGCCTGAGCGGGCAAGCTGCGGCTGCGCCGCTCAGGAATAGCTGCAAATTCATCATGGTAATTTTTTTACAACTGGAGGAATGAGATGAAGAAACAAGAAATGTTGTTTATCGCCTGCGCCGCCCTGCTGCCCCTTGCCACAGTCGCGCAAAGCGGCATTGAGGGACGACCATACGCCAGCGTCAGCGGCGGCATCAGCACCCTGAATGATGCGGACGCAAAAAGCGCGGACGGCACTTTGGAGTTTGACTCTGAGTCCGACATTGCCCTTGCCGCCGCCCTCGGCTATGATTTCGGGGCCAATTTCCGCATGGAGACTGAGCTGTCCTATCAGCGCAACGACGTTGATCAGCTGAACGCTAAAGGAACTGGCAGAAGCCTGAAGGCTTCGGGCGAAATCGCCAGCACCTCCGGCCTGCTGAACGGCTATTATGACTTCAACAACATCAGCTGGGTGACTCCTTTTGTCAGCGCGGGCATCGGCATGACCAAAGCAGAGCTGAAAGATTTCGGCGCAGTTGCCAACAACAGATATCTGTATCTGGCAGACACGCCGGACGGAACGGCAATGGCCTATCAGGTCGGCGGCGGCCTCAGTCTTGCCCTGAACTACAACCTTGCCCTTGATGTGAAATACCGCTATTTTTCCGCTGTTGATCTGAAGCTGGATGATGTGGAGTTTGATTATTCCAGCCACAACGTCTACGGCGGCATCAGAGCGTCCTTCTGATCCCCAGTTTGCGATGCAGGGGCGATTCGTAAATCGCCCCTTTCTTCACCGCCCTGCCCTGCTTACACCCCCAGCCGCTCCACAGCCTGCGCCGCCAGCTCGGCCACAGTCACCGTGCTGATTTTTCCTTCCTCATAGAGCCGTAGCGGCGAGCTGTCTGCTTGCAGCTCATACAGCCGCTCCAAGCAGTGACAGCGGCCCAGCAGGCCCATCGCCCGCGCCGCCAGTCCGCGCACCGCGCCGTCTGGTGAATCCAAATACTGCGGCAAATCATCGGCCATGCCCTTGGTCAAGGCCAGCTCGCGGCGGCACTGCGCCAGCCGCCCGGCAGCCCAGAGCAAGCCGCGCTGCAAGGTTTCATGCTCCAAAAAATTGCCGTCCTGATGCGGCAGGTCGCCGTCTGGCCGCATGTAGGAGAGGAGCATGTGGACGTATTCTTCGGCCAAGCCCTCGTGGCGGCAGAAAATCTCGGCCATCGCCTCTGGTGCGCCCCAGCCAATGCCGCCGGACTCCTCGTTCAGGCTCCAGAGCAGGCGGCGCATGATAATCCGCGCCTCTTCCATCTCTTCATCAGCCAAGCGGGCGACCGTCCAGCCCATCGCCGTCACAGCGTGCCAGCGCAGCCGCTCCTCGCTCCGGCAAATAGCGGCCAGCAGGGCGTTGACCGCCTCCTTCGCATCCAACGCCGTCAAGCCGCGCTCAATCTCTGCCAAGTCCTCCTGATTGAGCAGATCCAGCACCTGCTGCTTGATTTTACGCGCGCTCATGTTGCCGCCGGAGGAGGCGTGAAGACCCGCTTGCCCAGCTCCGCATCGAGCAGGAAAAGGCCGGAGCTGTCTTTGCCGATCAGGCGCAGCCTGCTGGCAATGCCTCCGGCAGCGGCCTCCTCCTCAATCTGCTCCGAAATGAACCATTGCAGGAAAATCTTTGCCGCATGATCCTGCTCGGCGATGGCCAAGTCCATCAGGGCGTTGATCCGGCTGGTGATTTCCTGCTCATGCCGCAGCGTCTGCTCAAAGGCGGCCAGCGGGCTTTCCCAGTCCGCATCGGGCTTGGCGACCGCCTCCAGCACCGGTCGGCCGCCGCAGCTGATGATGAAATCGTAGACTTTCATCCCATGCAGCAGCTCCTCCTGAGCCTGCACCCGCATCCACGAAGCGAAGCCGGAGAGGCTGAGAGAATGGAAATACGAGGACATGGAAAGATACAGGCTGCTGGAATGCAGCTCCGCGTTGATCTGGCTGTTGAGGGCCTTCAGCACTTTCTTTTTCAGCATGGCAGCTCCGCCGCGTTGAGGAGGGAAAATTGCAGCGGTCAGGCTGACGAGTTCCCTCCTTTTCAGGAAAATTGTTGTAAGAGCGGGCGCGGCCCGCGCTCCATTCATACAAAAAAAGACGGAAAACAGCAAGAAGGGAATGCGGAAAGGGGTATTGCAGATTAGGGTGCAGGCTCACCCTTGAGATGCAGCGCGGAGGAAGTGCTGGATACGGACTAAAACGGCGACACTTGCTTGATTTTTTTTGCTGCTTTACTCGTCGCCTATGTCCTGCTGCTCGTCGATGCGCTGAAGACCTTCCATGACCAAGCCCATGAAGCCGCCCAGCACCGGCAGCCGTCTTTCTTCCGCCGTCAAGCCCTTGATGTAGGTGAAGCGGCCCTTCTGCTGCACCAGAATGGCGAAAAAAGCGTCCTTGTCCGTCAATGCGCCGTGTGAGCAGTTCACCACTTCGCCCTCGTTGAAGAGAGCCTCTGCTGCTCCGCCATCTTCCAGCTCAAAAACAACCCGGCCCGTTTTGCCGCCGGAGTTGATCATCTGAAATAAATCCACCGGGTTGATTTCAGTCAGGTCGCCGTTCATGCCGGAGCTGATTTTGCCCTGCCGCAGAGTGTTCTCCTGTGCGCGGTTGACTAAAACACGGTAAAAAAATATCTGGAGAATAGGATACTTGGAGAGAACATGCTTGAAATCTTTGGAGTTGAGCGTGGCTAACTGGCAGGCGGTGCGCGAATAAACCGAGGGATAGGTCAGCTCGCCAGAGAGTAGGCTCATCTCGCCGAAGATGCCGCCTGGCCCGATCTCGGCGATGATCTCGCTGTCCTTTCGCACCACAGCCACCTTGCCGGAAAGGACGACATAAAAATTTGTGCCCCGCTCACCTTCCTCGATGATAATTTTGTTGGGCGGGTAGCCCTTCATCTTCATCATCAGAGCCAAGTCCTGCAAGTCGAAATCACTCAGCGGCTCAAACAGCTCCATGTCCCGCAGAATGTCGAAGAACTGGACGATGATCTGCTGCTTGGCCCGCTGCTCCGCCGCCTTGAGCAGGTTCATCTGCAAGGTGGAGTAGGCCCGCTCTTTTTTGTACTCGAAACGGATTAAGCCGGTGCAGCCGCCGCATTCAAACTTGGCCTTATGTTGTGGCTGAAGGCTGATTCGATGTTCCATCGGCTTCGAGCTGCTCAGGGCCTTGAGCAGTTCCCGCACCATCAGCAGGCAGACGGGCTTGTCCCGGTCAATGCTCAGGGTAGAATTCTGCACACTGAATTCCTCGCCCACATTGTACAAGGGGCAGGAGCATTCTTCAGTCACCACAAAGACTATGCTGCGGAATTCCATGCGCTGAGGCGGGCCGGAGGGGTCGGGTCAGGGAAGGCTCATTCGTCTTCATCCATATCAAATTCCTGGTCCGCCGAGGCCGGAGCCGCAGCTTCAGCCTGCTGCTCGTCAAGCTGCTGGAGGCCCTCCATCAGCAGGCCCATGAAGCCGCCCAACGGCTGAAGTTTGTGATATTTCGCCGCCAGATGCGTGTTGTAGCTGAACGAGCCTTTCTTCTTGCCCATCACGGCGAACAATCCGGCCTTTCCTTCGAGATCGCCGAAGGCAGCACTGACAATCTCACCCTCGTTGAAAAGAATAACCGCGTGGCCGTCCGGGAAGATCAAATCCACTTTGCCGGATTTGCCACCGGAGTTGATCAGCTGGAACAACTCGACTGGGCTAATATAGATTAGCTCACCGCTCATGCCGGAGCTGATCTTGCCCGACCTGGCCATGTTCATCTGCGCCCGGTTGACCAATAGGCGGTAGAAGAAGATTTGCAGCACCGGATAGCGGTTGAGGATGAATTTCAAATCCTTGCCGTTGATGGTGCCGAATTTAACCACAGTGCGCGAATAGACCGAGCTGCTGGCCGGCTCGCCGGAAAGCAGGCTCATCTCGCCAAAAATTTCACCCCGTCCGATCTCGGCGATCACCTCCTTCTCGCCTTTGACAATCGCCACCTTGCCGGAAAGAATGATGTACAGGTGTGTGCCTCTGGTGCCTTCGGCAATGATCACCTTGTTGGGGTCGAACTGCTTGAGCTTGAGCATGGAGATCAAGTCAAGCAGGTCGTGGTCCTCCAGCAGCTCGAAGACCTCCATTGTCCGCAGGTGCTTGAACAGGGCCTCGACATGCCGCTTGCGCGCCTTCTTGTCGGCAATCCGCAGCAGGTTCATCTGCAAGGTGGAGAAGCCCTTCTCCTTCTTGTACTCAAAACGCATCGAGCCGGTGCAGCCGGGACATCTGAAGGAGGCCCGCTGCATGGCCATCTGGGTGAAGCGCTGCTCGCCCGGCTTTTTGGCCAATGCCTTGTGCAGCTCCTGCACAAGCAGCATGCAGACCGGCTTTTCAAAATCGACACTGACCGCTCCGTCCTGCACCTGTAGCTCCTCGCCGATGTTGTAGATGGGGCAGGAGTCCTCCGAGGTGACGACAAAAACAGCGTTGCGGTAATCCATGCTTGGTCAACCTGGTTCTGGGGATGAGGGGGCCGGGACGGCTTAGGATCGTCCGAAATACAGATAAATGATGAAGCCTAAAACAGCCGAAGCCCCGGCCAGCACCGGCAGCACCTTCTTGATCTGTAGCTCGCCGTCCACAACCAGAGTCTGCATGTACTCTGTCCCGGAAATCCACCAGAGCGCGACGAAAATCATGACGATGATCAGCTCATTGAAAGACTGCTTCCAGATCAGATAGCCGACCAGGCCGATGAAGGGGACTAAAAAATAAGGATTGGTGAACAGACCTGCGACATCAACATTCTGCACCTGATCCGGCACACCGGTGCTCAACACCCATGCGCCGATTTTGCTGAAAAAACCATCCGCTGCTGCTGCGTTTGCCATTTCTCTGCACCTCCGCTCTCTTTTGTTGTCTTCCAGCCTCGGCGGCGGACAGCGGAACAGCCGCCCATCTGTCGCCTGAATGCATATTTTTCCATTTTCAGAGTACCAGCGGACGCAAAAGCCTGTCAATTAAAAACCTTGCCGCCAGCAGGCTTATTTTGCGCGGCAGGCCGCCCCAAGCTTCAAGAGCGGCCCTGCCGCTGTGGTTAGGAGGCGGCAGGGCAGCCTGAGCAGCCGCCTCCGCCGCAGGACGGAGCAGGAGGCTTGCTTTCGCTGCTCTTGCTCTCTTTGCCGCCGGAGCTGTAGCCGTCCGCATACCAGCCGCCGCCCTTCAGATGAAAGGCACTGGCGGAAACCAGCTTTTTCATTTCGCCGCCGCACTCCGAACAGGCAGTCAGCGGCGGATCGCTGATTTTCTGCTGCACTTCAAAGACTTTGTCGCAGGAAGAACACTTGTACTCATAAACAGGCATCTTGTCACCTCGCCTATGCTGTAATTGTTTGATTCTGATTGGAATGCGGCTCATGTCGCCGAGACATGCACACAATAATCCTGCGCAGGCTCCCTGTCAACTGCGAAAGATCGGCATCACCATCCGGCAGGCTGCGGCAAAAGGCTGCGGGCCGCTGCGGGGACGGCGTGAAAAAGCACCTTTAACCGCCTGATTCCTTCATATATTCAAGACTCTGACATCACGCCGCCTTCTTCACGGCAAGCCTTGGCAAAAAAATAAATCTTTTTCCCTTGCTTAATATTATTGCATTGCAAGATTAAATAAGATACCATGATGCCAATTTAATGGCATCGCATCGGCGGCGCTTCGCAAGCGGAAGGCGGGTGAATGCTCAGCGGGGCAGTGCTCTCCATTCCGCCGACAGCAGAAAAACGCATCAAGGGATGCCGCGTCGGCCTCACGTCATGCGGAGACCGCTTGGATTCTGCTGAGAATCGTTTTTTTTCTTGTCCTGCCAGCATGGCAGGCACTGCGCCAGTTCTGCTGCAACTGCCGCCATACACCACAACTCTTTCCATTTCATGGAGTGCAACATGAGCAAAACATTAGTTGAACTTGCTGCTGAAATTGTCCAGTCTCAAGCCAGCGGCTCCAAGATGAGCGGCGACGAGATCAAGACCGCCCTGCAGAACACCTATCAGACACTGAAGTGCTTGCAGGACGCTGAAAGCTGCGGCTCCGGCGCGGAGGAGAAAGATGCCGCTCCGGCCATGGATCCGAAACGCTCGATCCGCAAAAACGACATCGTCTGCCTTGAGTGCGGCCAAGCGTTCAAGATGCTGACCAAGCATCTGAAATCCCACGGCATGACAGCCCGCGAATACCGCAAGAAATACGGCTTCTCCAGCCGTCAGTCCCTCTGCGCCAAGGCTCTGTCCGACGAGCGTTCGGCAGCCAGCAAGGAGCGCGGCATTCATCCGAACCTGCGCAAGTCCATCGCCGAGCGGGCGGGCAAAAAGAAAAAATCCGCATGATCCATGATCGGCGTTTTTGACTCCGGGGTCGGCGGGATGACCGTCGCCAAGGCGATTGAAGACCTCTGTCCTGATCTGCCTCTGCTGTATTTCGGCGACCTCGCCCGCAGCCCTTACGGCTCCAAAAGCCCCGAAGTCATCACCGAATGCTGCCGCCGCAACACCGACTTCCTGCTCAGTCAGGGAGCGGCGGCGGTGGTGATCGCCTGCAACTCTGCGGCGGCCACCGCCTCTGAAACCCTGCGGCGGCAGTATTCGGTTCCAATTATTGATGTGGTCGCGGCTGCCGTGGAAAAAGCGGCGGCAGTGACTGTCAGCGGCAGAATTGGCATCATCGGCACCAGAGCCACCGTGCGCTCGCAGGTATATGAGCGGCGGTTGGAGGAGGCACGGCCCGGCTGCAAAATTTTCAGCCAAGCCTGCCCGCTGTTAGTTCCCCTTGTTGAGGAGGACTGGCTGGACGAGCGCGAGACTAAAATGATCCTGCGCCGTTATTTGCAGCCGCTGCGTCAGCAGCAAGTTGACACGCTGATCCTTGGTTGTACGCATTATCCCCTGCTCGGCAGGCTGATCCAGACCCGGATCGGCAGGCGGGTGCGGCTGATTGATTCTTCAGCAGAAGCCGCCCGGCACTTGAAAGAATTTCTTGATAAACATCCCGATATCGCTTTAAATAGGGCGGAGCGCGGGCGACAGAGCCGCTTTTTTGTTTCCGACTCCACCGGCCCGGTGCAGCAGCTCGCTGACCGCATTTTTGGCCGATCTATTCATTTGGAAAAAGCAGATGTCTAATTTGTTGTTCCGCAAATATTTTTTCCTTCCTCTCTTCTGTTTTGCTCTGCTGGCCGCCGATTTGCGCGGAGTCAATGCCGCCTCCGAGACGGAGCTGCGGCAGCAGGTCGAAAAAATTCAGCAGCTTTACCGCAGCCAGACCAGCTTCAGCTTCGATTTCCGCCAGATCACCCGCAGCGGCAGACGCGACCGGCACGGCGCGGGCAGTAGCGTATTTTACCGCCCCGGCAACGGCAGTCCGGGTATTATGCGCTGGAACTACACTGAGCCGGATAAGCAGATTATTCTTAACGACGGCAAGCAGCTTTCTGTGTACACGGAAAAAGACAAGCAGGTGCTAATTTCCTCATCGGCAGAGCTGGAATCTGACATCACGGCCTCGCTGTTTGCAGGCAATCGTAATTTAACTGATGATTTTGATGTCCAACCTGCGCAGAGCCGCTTTGTTTCCGGCGTAGCTGGGCAGGATATTCGGGTTGCGCAGCTTGTGCCAAGAAAGTCGCACGGACAGATTAAAACAGTGCATGTCTGGTTTGACAGCAAGTCCAATATCCGCAAGTTGGTGATGGAGGATCATTTCGACACGCTGACGGAATTGCTTTTCAACAACATCAAGTTCAACGAGCTGCCAGCCGGTTCCGCCAAAGTCACCGAGGAGCTTGTTCGGCTGGATTTGCCGCCGGGGACTGAGGTGGTGAGGCAATGATGTTTTGCTTTTTTTCCTCCGCAATATTTGTAGAGGATTTACATCCAATAAACCAAAGGAGGTTTATTATGAAAAAAGTAAAAGTTGCATTTGTAGCGGCTGCTCTTATCTTTGCATTCTCGTCCTCAGCTTTTGCTGCTCTAACTGGAAAGTGGAAGTGTAATGATGGGGGAACATACTATGTGAGGCAAGTTGGCAGCGAAGTGTTTTGGTATGGAGAAAAAGCAGCTACATCTCCACAGTGGTCTAATGTAGCATATGGCAGATTTGCTAACGGCAAACTCTCTGTTCGTTGGGCAGATGTGCCAAAGGGCACCGCGACGGGCCATGGAACGTTAGTTCTGAATGTGGACAGAACTGAAAAATCCATGCAATATGCAAGTGGAACAGGCAGTGGTTTCGGTGGCAGGTTGTGGACGAGATAGCAGTGGTTATGTAAACGATTTCTGACACATCTGGGCGCATTGGGCATAATGCGCCCAGATTTTGTTGTTAGTTGTCGATTTTTACCGCTGCTGTATTGAAGCAGTCTTTTTTCATCAAAGAGGAGTCAGAGTATGCGCATCTTTATCCTGCTGATCTGCTGCATGTTCTCCGCATCAGTCGTCGATGCTAGCTGTAAAATACAAATACCTCCCACCGCGCAGGAAGAACAGTTTCAGCATGGCGATGAAGAAAAAACTATTACTGTTAACAGCTTGATGTGGGCAAAATGCATCGAGGGGCTTGACGGTGACAAGTGCGAAAATGGATCGCCAACTTTATTCACTTGGCAGGAGGCCGTGGAGCGACAAAGAAAGGTCAACAAGGTCGGTTTTGCAGATCACACAGACTGGCGGCTGCCGACTCTCGTTGAATTGCTTAGTCTTGTTGAAAGACAGTGTCAAGATCCTGCAATCAATCCGAACCATTTTCCAAATACTCCGTCTTCAGCTATTTGGTCTCAAACGCCCTATGCTGATGCCCCAGAAAGTGTGTGGGTCGTCAATTTTTACTATGGCCTTCCATTTTTCGACCACAGCAGCAGCCGTTTGCCGGTACGATGGGTGCGCAACGTCCAATGAAGCAGGAAATTCCATTACCTGCAGGTTTCGGGCGTATTTGGCGAAAATGAATTATACGCTTGGCCACATGACAGCCTTTATGCAACTGCGTAACTCCTATTGTTGTTCAATTTTGATTTTTTGTTGACACCACCATGACCCAAGAATCCTTTGCAGACCTGTTCCAGGAAAAAACCGTCACTGGCCAGCAGCTTAGGCCCGGCGACAAGATAGAGGCGGTGATTGCCGACATCAGCGGCGAGAACATCTTTCTTGACCTCGGCGGCAAGAGCGAGGGCCTTCTCAGCGCAGCCGAATGCCGCAATGAAAACGGCGAACTGACGGCCAGCACCGGCGACAAGATCACCGTTTTTTTTCTTGCCCAGCGCGGCGGCGAGCTGGTCTTCACCACCCGCGTCGGCTCTGGCCGGGCGGGCAGCGCGGAGCTGGAACAGGCGTTTCAGGCAGGCATTCCGGTCAAGGGCAAGGTGGCGGCGGAGATCAAGGGCGGCTTTCAGGTGACGGTTGCCGGACAGCGCGCCTTCTGCCCCTATTCGCAGATGGGCCTGCACCGCACTGAGTCGGCAGAGGCGTATCTGGATCAGGAAATGGTCTTCAAGATCATCGAGTTCGGCAAGAAAGGCCGCAACATCATCGTCTCCGCCCGCGCCCTGCTGGAAGAGGAGCGCGAGCAGCGCAGAGCGCAGCTCCGCGACAGCCTACATGAGGGCGACCGCGTCGAAGGCACTGTCAGCTCTATCCGCGATTTCGGTGCCTTTGTTGATATTGGCGGCGCAGACGGCCTGATTCCGATCTCCGAGCTGGCTTGGGGACAGACCGCGAAGGTTGAGGATGTTCTCAGCATCGGCCAGCGGGTGGCGGTGCTGGTGAAAAAAATTGACTGGGACAAGGAGCGCATCTCCCTCAGCCTGCGCGACACGCTGGAAAATCCGTGGGATCGGGTCGAAGAAAAATACCTGATTGGCAGCATCCACAGCGGCACGGTCTCGCGGCTGGCCGCTTTCGGCGCGTTCATCACGCTGGAGCCGGGCATTGACGGCCTGCTGCACATCTCCAAGCTCGGCTCTGGCCGCCGCATCAAACATCCCCGCGAGGTGCTGTCCGAAGGCCAAGCGGTGACGGTAAAGGTGGACGGCGTGGAGAAAGCCCAGCAGCGCATCTCTCTTGCGCCAGAAGACTACGTCGCCAAAGAGGAAGATGAGGACAAGAGCTGGACTCCGCCGCCGAAAGAGGCTCCCAAATCAATGGGCACCTTTGCTGATTTGCTGAACAAGGCGGCGAAGAAAAAACGCTGAGGCGGCGGACAGCAAATGCGGCAAAACGTGCAGCTTGTCCTCGCTGGCCGCTGGTTGGTGAGCATGGACGGCGGCGTGCGGGAGGAGGCCGGAATTTCCGTGGCCGTGGCCGGTGACGGCATCGCTGAAATTGGCCCGAATCTGGCAGTCAAATATCCACAGGCCGAGCTGCTGACCTGTCCGCACGGGCTGATCATGCCCGGCCTTGTCAATGTTCACACGCACGCGGCCATGTCCTGCTTCCGGGGCTTGGCCGACGATCTGCCGCTGATGGACTGGCTGACGCAGCACATCTTCCCCCGCGAAGCGCAGCTGACCAAGGAAATCGTCTATCAGTCCACGCTGCTTTCGCTCTGCGAGATGATCAAATCCGGCACGACCAGCTGCAATGACATGTACCTCTTCACCAAAGAGGCGGCGCGGGCGGCGGCGGCGGCGGGAATGCGGGCGTGGATCGGCGAAGGATTTTTTGATTTTCCTTCGCCCTGCTACGGCGACATAGAGAACGGCTTCGCCTACGCGGAAGAGCTGTTCAGCGATTGCGAAGGCAGCGAGCTGATCAATATCACGGTCAATCCCCACGCGGTCTACACCTGCTCCCCTGCCCTGCTCCAACGGGCAGCGGCCTTAGCCGAGCGAAAAAATTCCCTGCTGCATATTCATCTCTCAGAAACCCGCGATGAGGTGAAGGGCTGCGTCGAACGTTATGGCTGCACTCCGGTGCGGCATCTGGAACAGCTGGGGCTGCTCAATGAGCGCGTTGTGGCGGCGCACTGCGTCATGCTCGACGAGGAGGAAATTGCCCTGCTGGCGCGGCGCGGCGTGAAGATAGCCCATTGCCCCGAATCGAACATGAAGTTGGCTTCCGGCATCGCGCCAGTGCAGAAAATGCTCAAGAGCGGCGTGACGGTCGGCATCGGCACAGACGGCAGCGCATCCAACAATGACGTGGACATGTTTGGCGAGATGAGCACGGCGGCCAAGCTGCACAAGGTGCGCGATCTTGATCCGACAGCGATGAGCGCGGAATCAGTGCTGCGGGCCGCCACGCTGGGCGGGGCAGCAGTTCTCGGCGTGGCGGACAAAATCGGCAGCATCGCTGTGGGCAAAAAGGCAGACATGATCATGCTCGACATGCGGCAGCCGCACCTCTGCCCGCTGCATAATCCGGCATCTCAGCTCGTTTATGCGGCCAAGGGCAGCGATGTTCTTCATTCGGTGATCAACGGGCGCGTGGTCATGCGCGACCGGCGGCTGACCACGCTGGATGAGGTGGCAGTTCTTGCGGAGATGGAGAAAATCGGCAAAATTGTTCGGCAGATGCGCTGAAAAAGAAAAGGCCGGATTTGCATCCGGCCTTTCCGCGCTATATCAGACGGCGCAAAAATCAGTGGCCCTTGCCCTCATCTTTTTTCTTCTCGCCGTGACCTTCGTCATGGCCGCCAGCCATAGCCTGCATCTGGCGTTTCGGGTCTTTCTCCACCTCAGCTAAAATGCTGCTCACCTTGTCCTCCGGCAGCCAGTCCACCTTGCCGGTGCCCACGTCGTAAATCGCGCCTACGACCTTCACTTTGCCTTCCTTGGCCATTTCGCGCACTTTCGCGCTCCGCATGAACAGGTCGGTCACGCCCTGCCAGACGTTCTCAACAATGGCCGCCGGAACGATGTCCTTGTCCTCTTTAGCCTTGGGATTCAGTGCCATAGCCCGCTTCACCGCAGGCGCAATGTTGTCAACCAGCGGCGGAATATTGATCTCCAGCGCGTGACCGTGACCATTCACCTCAGCAGTCACCGCTTTAACCGCACCGCATTGGGTGTGACCGAGCACGAGGAAAACCGGGGTGTTGACGTGGGCCAAGCCGTACTCAATGGAGCCTGCCTCGTCAATGTCAACCACGTTGCCGGCCACGCGGATGATGAAAAGATCCATGATGCCTGCGTCAAAAAGACGCTCCACCGGCACCCGCGAATCTGAGCAGGAAATGATGGTGGCGTAGGCATGTTTACCCTGATCTTCCGTCCCTGCCTGAATCAGCCGGGCCGCATCGGTGTGCGGGTGCATGGATTTGCCGCTGACAAAGCGCTCGTTGCCTTCTTTCAGCTTGGCCAGTGCCTGATCTGCGGTCAGGTCAGTGGCGAACACAGCAGGAGCCGCCGCCAAAGCCAGCAGGCAGGCGGAGGCGATAGTCCGAATGACTTTCTTGTTCATTTCGTTTGTTCTCCTTGTTTTTTAACATCCCGAATGATGTGCCAGATTTTCAGACACCGGTCATAATATCTAAAAAATACTACAGCGGTCAATTTTTCTTGTCAAGAGGCTTGGTGTCTTTTTTCAGAAGGATGAAAAAGACACGGCGAAAAAACATAGGAAAAAGTCGTTGTTTATTCAGGATTCTTTTTCAAAACTGAAAAAGAATCCTGAAAAAGCTGCCGCAGCGGATCAGTACTGACCTTTCTGGCTGGTCTGCTGCTCCGGGCTGCTGGAGCCGCCACCGGAGGATTTCGGAGATTCCTGATGATACACGGTGCAGGCAGAGAACAGCAGCGCGGCCAGCAGCAGAGCGGACAATTTGACAAATTTCATGATGTTTCCTCACAAGTTGATGTGGATATCAGACGCATTTCGTCAATAAAATGCGTCGAATGGCGCGATTATACTGCGGGCGGCCATATTTTCAAGATTTTTTTTGAAGAACAAGAAAAGAGACAGGCGGGAAATGCGCATTGCGCAGGATGGCCTTGCGGGGGAGCGACAAGGCATCCTGCGCGGCGGGGTCAGCATCGGCTACCGATAATGCCGCCGGTGGCTGCGGTAGCGGTGATCATCATAATAATAGCGATTATGCGGATAGCGCGGCGCGATGATCCGGGCACGGGGAGCTGGCACGACAATAGTTGGCGCAGGCACCACAACACCGTGAAGGGGCGCGACCACTGCCGGATGCGGCGGCTGGTAGTAATAGCAGCCGCTCATGCTCAGCATGGCGGCGGCAGCTGTCAGAACCAGCAGCATCTTTCCTGTCTTCATAATCTGACCTCCGTGAGAGGGTTAAGGGGACATCCTGCTTCTCATTATACGCCGATGCCCGCCAAGCCTCAACAGGATTCAGGGATAGTACCAGACCGGACCAAGATAAATCGGTCGCTGACCACTGGAGGTCGTCATCGGCTGAGAGGGCCAATACCTGCGCAGTGTGCTGCTGCTCCCGGAATTCGTGAATGAATTCACAGAAGGATAAGAATACATTGTTCTGGGCTGCTGGCCGATGTAACGCGCCTGCCATTCGGCAGAGGGCAGCTCCGGCGGCGAATCGTACGGCCAATTGGCATACTGCCGGTTTACGGCTGGCCGCTGATAATAATATTGATATGACTTGGGATAATAAGAAGACGAATAGGTTGCTGGGCGCGACGTTGTCCGCCAAGTCGGCTGCGTCACTGGCCGGTAGGATATGATCGGGGTCGAGATGACCGCCGGACTGGAATAATAAGATGTATTATAGGAGGTGGAGACAGCCGGGCGAGTCTCAGCCCATGATGCTTGGCGGCGCGGTTCGATCCAGCTGTCAGAATAGTAATACGTGCTCCCTTGCCTGCCCAGCGGATCCGTCTGCGAGGACTGCGGCTCGCAGTCGACACAGACTGTGCAGCCCCCCAGAGCGGCGGCAACAAGAGCAAAGGCGGCGGTCAGTTTCAGCTTGGTCATAATCTCTCTCCTCATGAAGAAAAAACGGCGCATCATCTGCACCCGCATTCTATAGGAAGCTGCTTTGTCTCTCAAGTCTTTTTCCAGCTTATTTTTTTGCCGCGCTGCGGTCCAAAAACAGACTGAGCAGATACGCCCCGGTGGCGATGAGGATGATCACCGAGCCGCTGGGCAGATCAAGATAGAAGCTCGCGCCCAGCCCGGCAGTGATGAAGACCGCGCAGACTGCGGTGGCGATGAGCATCATCTGGCGGATGCTGGCCGCAAAACCACCCGCGATGGCCGCCGGCAGGGTGAGTAGGGCAATGACCATGATGATGCCGACAATGCGGATCAGTAGAACAATGGTCAGGGCGGTCAAGCAGAGCAGGAGCAGATGCAGCCATTGCGTTCGCACGCCCCGGAGGAAGGCGTATTCCTCGTCAAAACAGAGGGCCAGCAGCTTGTTGTAGAAGAGGCAGACCACGGCGAGAATGAGGATGTCCAGCCCGGCGACAAAGAAGATGTCCTGCTTGGTGATGAGCAGAATATTGCCGAAAAGATAGGAGTTTGGGTCGAAATAGCCCGGCGTTTTGGCGATGAAGAGATAGCCGATGGACATGCCGCCTGACCAGAGCGCGCCGATGATCGAGTCCTCGCGCTGCCCGGCGTGGCGGCTGACTTGAGCGAGAATCACCGCCGAGAGCAGAGCGACGATCACTGCGCCTGTCATGGGCGTGAACCACGAGATGCCCGCCACGGTCTGCAAATACAGCCCGCCGCCGATGCCCGCCAAAATGCAATGCGAGATCGCCCCGGCCAAGTAGCTGATCCGCCGCACCACGACAAAGGTGCCGATGATGCCAAAGGAAATCGAGGCCAGCAGGCCGGTGAGCAGGCCGTAGCGGAGGAAGGGCAGGTCAGGGTCGGTCAGGGCGGCAAACAGCTCAGTCATGCTCATGCCCTCCGGGGCAGCAGCGGTGGTCGTGGCGGATCATGCGCAGGTCGCCGCCGTACATCTCGCGAATCAGCTCGCCGGTCAGCGCGCTGGTGGGATGGACATAGACCAGATTGTTGACGCAGATGATCCGTTTGAAAAAGGTCGAGGAAAAGCCCACTTCGTGCGTCACCATCAGGACGATGCGCTCCTTGTTCAGCTCGGCCAGCAGGGCGAGAAGCTGCTGCTCGGATTCGCGGTCAAGGCTGGCCGTGGGTTCGTCAAGAATGAGAATGTCGCCGCCGGAGGCGAGGGCGCGGGCGATCAGCACACGCTGCCGCTGCCCGCCGGAAAGGGCGGAAAAAGGCCGCCGCGCCAGATCAGCCAAGCTGACCGCTGCCAGCGCGTCTAATGCCGCCTGCTTGTCCTGCTTCATGTATCTGCCGCTGAACGTGCCGCCGAGCCGGGCCATGCAGACCACCTCCAGCGCGGAGATGGGAAAGCAAGCATCGTAGCGGGCATACTGCGGCACATAGCCAATCCGCGTCCGCGCCGCCGCCGGAGTCTGCCCGCCGATGCGGATGCTGCCGCTGTCCGGCTCCAGCAGGCCGAGCATCAGCTTAACCAGTGTGGTTTTGCCGCCGCCGTTCGGCCCGACGATGCAGGCCGAATCCTGCGGCCAGACATCCAGCCGGACATCGCTCAGAACCGGAATGTCGTGGCTGTAGGAGAAGCGAAGATCGCGGATTTCAATGGCGGCTTCGCTCATTCTTTCCTGTTCAAAGCCGCGCTGATTTCCTTGGCCATCAAGCGCAGATTCTCCGGCACATTCGCGGCCATTGGATCAAGGACAGCCACTCTGCCGCCAATGGCCTTGGCCACAGTCTCACCGTTCTTGCGGTCAAACTGCGGCTGGACAAAGACCACTTTTGCCTTTTCCTTTTTTGCGTCGCTGATCAAGGATCGGAGCTGCCGGGGCGAGGGCGATTTGCCGCCCGTCTCCACCGCCTCTTGGCGCAGGCCGTAGGCTTGGGCGAAATAGCCGAAAGCCGGATGATAAACAAGGAAAGTCTGGCCCTTGAACGGTGCCAGCGCGGTCTTCAGCTCCGCGTCCAAGGCGGCCAGGTTGGCGGTCACGGTCTGCAAATTATTTGTATAGGCTGCGGTGTTAGCCTGATCAGCCTCTTGCAGCGCGGCAGCCATCTTTACCGCCATCTGCTGAAGATTCTGCGGATCAAGCCAGATATGGGGATCAAGGCCGCTGCCGCCGTGGTCATGGCCGTGATCATCATCGTGATCGTGACCGGTCATGGGGATTTTTTTGATTCCGGAGGACACGTCCGCCACCCGCACCCCGCCAGCCGACTGTCTGACCTTGGCCAGCAGCTCGCGCTCGAACTCCAAGTCGATGGAAAAATATATTTTAGCGCGGAACAGGGCCGTCATCTGCTCCGGCGTAGGCTGGATGCCGTGCGGATCCTGGCCTTTGTCAAGCAGGGCGCGGACGCTGACATGGCTGCCGCCAACCTGCTCGGCCAGCCATTTCTGCGGGACGATGGAGACCAGCACTGGCAGCGGCTCGGCAGAAGCGGAGGCGGCGGAGCAGACCAGCAGGAGGACGAAAAGCAGTTTCTGAAGCATGGCGGTTTTTCTATGGTATGATGCAATGGAGCAGGCGCGGCGGGATGCCGCTCAGTCATCCTACAAAAATGCTCTTCCGCTTGTCAAGAAGGCAGTTTTTGGCCCGCTCCGGGCGCGGCGGCTGAAAATTCATTTTACAGCCCGCGCATTCCGTTTTACAATCTGGAATCCGGCAGACAAATCAAGCCCGCGCTGCGGCGGGCGGAACAGGACAACAAGTCATGGCTGACAACATCATTCTGATCGGCTTCATGGGCGTGGGCAAGGGCAGGACAGCCCGCGCTCTGGCCGCTCTGACAGGCCGCTTTGCGGTGGACACCGATGACCTGATTGAAAGCATGGTCAAAATGAAAATCCGCGACATCTTCGCGGCGCAGGGCGAGGCGCATTTCCGGCGGATGGAGCAGCAGGCTGCCGACTGGCTGGAGCGGCAGGTGAGCGGCACCATTGTCTCCGCAGGCGGCGGCTTCTTCAAGGTCAGCAATCTCAAGCAGTTGGGCACGGTGGTGTATCTGCACTCCGACTTGGAGGGCATCGTCAAGGCGATGCGCAACACGCCCAACGCAGAAAGTAAAATGAAAAAACGCCCGTTGCTCCAAGATATGACCCGCGCCGAAGCCCTTTTCGCCGAGCGGCTGCCGCTCTACCGCCAGGCGGCGGATTTTGAAGTCGCCGTGCAGGGCCGGGAGAACGCGGACATCGCCGCAGAAATCGTCGGCAGGCTGCGCAGATGAATGAAGACCTCAGGAACACGTCGCTCATGCCGCCGTCCGCCGGGCAGGACTGGAATCTGCTGCTACACATTTTTGACGCACTGGCCTGTTCCGCCTTCCTTATCAGCCGCAGCGGCGCGGTCACGGCGGCCAACCGCACTTTTGAAGAAGCGACAGGGCTGAAAGGCAGCGGCGGTGCAGCTCTGTCCGCAGAGCTGTTGGAACTGCATCTGCCCGGCCTAAAAGAGCATCTGGCCGAGCTGCGCGGCGGCGGCTCCCGCATCTTTCATTCCCGGCTGACCGGCAAAGAGGGCAGATCGATGTTCGCCGAGCTGACCCTGCTTCAGCTTGAGACAGAAGACGAGGCCGTCCTCTGCGTCGGACGAGGTCTGCACGAACTGACCGTCGGCCAGGAGGCCGCCCTGCGCCGCGCCGAAGAACAGCTCACGGCCGCCAATCGCCTCAAGCGCAAGTTCATCGCCAACATCAACCATGCCATCCGCACGCCGATGAATGCTATCATCGGCTATGCGGAGATTTTGGCCGAATCCGGCCTCAGCGAGCAGCAGCAGCGTTTTGTCGGGGCGATCCGCAAAAACGGGGCGGCCTTGGTCTCAATCATCAACGACGTGTTGGAGCTGTCCAAACTGGAGAGCGGCAATGTCAAGGTGATGAAGGCCGCCGCCAATCTCTGCGCGGTGATTGAGCAGGCCGCCGATCTCTTCTCCGACCAGATCCGGGCGAAGAAGCTGGAATTTTCCTGCGCTGTTCAGCCGGAACTGCCGGAAATGTACGTCATGGACGCAGAGCACTGCCGCCAAGTGCTGATCAACCTGATCAGCAACGCGGTCAAATTCACCGACCGGGGGCAGGTCACCCTTACTGTGAGCGGCAGGCCAGACGGGTTGGAGAATAGCTGGGAGCTGTCCTTCCGGGTTGAGGACAGCGGCATCGGCATCGCCGCCGAGGAGCTGCGCGAACTGCGCGAGCTATTCGAGCAGGAAGACGGCAAGGTTCGCCTGCATGACGGCACCCGCCTCGGCCTCACCCTCTGCGCCCGCCTCGCCCGGATGATGGGCGGCAGCCTCCGCGTGGAGAGCATTCAAGGGCACGGCAGCTCGTTCACCTTCACCATGCCCGCCAAAACCGCGCGCCGGGCCGGGGCGGACATCAGCCCGCCAAGCCGGAGCTGCGCGCGGGCGGCGGAGAGCAAGCGCGGGCCGGTCATGCTGGTGGTCGATGACATGCCGGAGATGTCGCATCTGATCAAGCTCTATTTCACCAACTCGCCGATTCGGGTGCTGGAAGCCTCCACACCGGAAAGCTGTCGGGAGCTGGCTTTGACCGAGCAGCCTGACCTGATTCTGATGGATTTGGACTTGGCCGGGGCAGACGGCAGGGAACTTGCTAAACAGCTCAAGGAGGACGAACGGACGGCGCAGGCACCGATAGTGGTGATGACCGGCCTGATGCTGGAGCGCGACAGCCTGAAGCCGCTGTTTGAGGATTTCCTGCCCAAGCCCTTCCATCTGCAAGAGCTGCGCCAGCTGGTGGAAAAATATCTTCCGGCCAGAAAAAGTGCCCTGCCTGCCGAAACCCGCCACCCGTGGACAACGCCGGCCTCCTCGGACTTGGAGCAGATGCGGGCGGCATGGAGCGGCGAGCTGGACGCGACTTATGCCGAGGCGCAGATGAGCGGCAATTTGGAGGACGCGCTGGCCTTGGGCCGGGCGATGGAGGAGCAGGGTCTGAGGGCGGATGCCGCCGCGCTGGGCGCGCTGGGACGGGAGATGAAACGCTTCGCGATGGATCTGGACATCCGGGGCGTTGAGCAGGTACTGAGCGCGCTCCGCAAGATCGCAGGGGAAAAACAATGAGAAGCCGACCGAACAAACCCTTGGTCTTCATCGTCGACGACGTGCCGGAAAACATCCAGATCGCTTTGGCCCATCTGAAAAGTTTGGACATGGAGTTCGCCTACGCCACCTCCGGCGAGCAGGCCTTGGAGCGGATGCGCAGCCGCGCTCCTGACCTCGTGCTGCTGGACGTGATGATGCCGGGCTTGGACGGCTTCGAGACCATGCAGGAGATCCGCAAAATGGAGGAAACCCGCGCCGTCCCGGTCATTTTCCTCACCGCAAGGTCCGAGCCTGAGGACGTGGCCAGAGGCTTCGAGCTGGGCGGCGTGGATTACATCACTAAGCCCTTTCACGGAGTTGAGCTGCGCTCGCGGGTGCGCAATCATTTGGAGCTGCACCGCTACCGGATGGATTTGGAGCAAACTGTGCTGGACCGCACCAGAGAGACCGTCCTGCTCAAGGACATCACCATCGTGGCCATGGGCGAGCTGGCCGAGCATCGCGACACCGACACCGGCGGCCACATCCAGCGCACCAGGGCATTTGTCAAAGCACTGGCCGAAGAGCTGTTCCGATCAGGGAAGTTTTTGGAAGTCCTCACACCGGAGTATATCATACTGCTCTATAAAACCGCGCCGCTGCACGACATAGGCAAGGTGGGCATCCCGGACGCTATCCTGCTCAAGAAAAGCCGTCTGGATACCGATGAATTTGAGATCATGAAAAAGCACGCCATCTATGGCGAGGAAGTCATTGACAAGCTGGCCAAAATGGCGGGCGAACCAATGACCTTTCTGCAATGCGCCAAGGATTTGGTCGGTAGTCATCATGAGAAGTTCGACGGTAGCGGCTATCCCAGAGGGCTGGCAGGCCGCGACATTCCGCTGGCGGGCCGGATCATGGCTATGGCCGATGTCTACGACGCGCTCCGCACCCGGCGTTCCTATAAGCCCGCGCTCAGTCATGAGCAGACCATGCAGATCATCTGCAAAGAGGAAGGGCGCGGCAAGCATTTCGACCCGGATGTCTATGATGCCCTGATCCGCGTGGAAAAGGAATTTGAGGCCATCGCCCAGAAAAACCGGGACGAGATGATGTGCTGATGCAGCCAGCGCATGATTTGCATCAATCCATCCTCCGCCTGCTCAGCGGCGCATGGGCGGGCCGGACCCAGCTTGAGCCGCTGCTGCCCGACGGCTCGCTGCGCCGTTTCTGCCGCCTGATCCGCGAGGACGGAGCGCGGGCGGTAGCTGCCGCACCGCCGCCGGATGATGCTGCTGGTCTGCGCGAAGCCAAGGCGGGCTGGCAGATTGGCAGGCATCTCTTCGCCTGCGGCGCCCCGGTGCCGGAGCCGCTCGCCTTTGACGAGGCCAGCGGCCTGCTGATCTGCGAGGACTTAGGCGATGTCCGGCTGCACGACGTGGTGCTGCGGCACGGGGCAGATTCGGCTGAGGTCATCGCACTCTACCGCCAAACCGTGGCCGAGCTGGCCAAGATGCAGGTGCGGGGCCGCGAGCACTTCGATCCCGCTTGGTGCTGGGACACGCCGCGCTATGACCGCCGCGTCATGCTGGAGCGCGAGTCCGGCTACTTCCTCCGTGCGCTCTGCCGCGACCTGCTCCGGCTGGACGTTGATGAAGCCGCCTTGGCGCGGGAGTTCGCCTCACTGGCAGACAGTGCCGCGCAGGCCGATGCCTCCTTCTTCCTCCACCGCGATTTCCAGAGCCGCAACATCATGGTGCTGGACGGGCGGGTGCGCTTCATTGACTATCAGGCTGGACGGCTGGGGCCTCTGGCTTACGATCTCGCCTCGCTGCTGATTGACCCCTACGCCGCTCTGCCGCAGGCCATGCAGGATGCGCTGCTGGAGCACTACCTCGACGCGCTTAACGCCCTGCTGCCTTACAGCCGCGAGCAGTTCCGCCGCGAATACCTGCTGCTGGCCGTGCAGCGCAACCTGCAAATCCTTGGTGCCTTCGCCTTTCTCAGCAGCCAGCGCGGCAGGCCGTTCTTTGCCCAGTACATCCCTCCGGCCCTGCATTCCCTGCGCTGTCTGCTTGCCAAACTCCCTCCGGCGGAATATGCTTGCCTCCGCGCTGCAACTGAGCAGTGCTTGCGCAGCATCAGCCAGCACTGAAGCTGCGTTCCCTTCACATCCCTTCTGCCAGGAGAGCAGATATGGACATCATTGGCTTTGAGAAGATTGCCCCGCACTTGGCTAACCCGCTGGTGCTGATCGGCTTTGTGCTGCTGCTGGCGTATGGCATTCACTGGCAGCTCATGAAGTCCGGGCTGCTGTCCAAGGTGGACAAGAAAGACAGCAGCCTGATCATCCGGCTCTTTCTCCGTTACGGCTTCTGGCTGGCCTTGACGCTGCTGCTGGCGGGCGTTGGCCTGTCTGCGTGGAACAGCTACATGGAGAAGGAAAAGGTGCAGATTCAGGCGGTGGATGCAGGCCAGCTGGCTGACAAGCTGCTTGCCCCGCTGCAAGGACAACTGCAAGCCAAGGATGAGCAGATCAAGGCACTGACTGAAGCACAAGGACAACTGCAAGCCAAGGATGCGCAGATCAAGGCACTGACTGAAGCAATCACCGCTTTGTCCAAGACCGGTGGGTCTGCCGCAAGCATCAACGCAGCTTTGCAGGAATTGGAGCAGGGGCACACCACGCAGGCTAAGTCCATCTTTGCTGAAATCGCTGCTACGAAGGAAACATCTGGAAAGAAGAACAATCAAGAGGCGGCAGAGGCATACCGGCACTTGGGCGCATTGGCTTCTATAACTAAACCCAAAGAGGCGTTGCTTGCCTACCGCAAGGCAACAGAGCTTGACCCGGACAATACGGAGGGATGGAATCGGCTTGGTGCTCTGTTGCTGTTTCGTGCAGAGACGAGGGAACTTGCGCAGGCGGAAGAAGCGTTTCGCAAGGTGCTATCCTTGGGAGAGGCGAAGCAGGACAAAAAGTGGCAGGCAGCGGCTCTCAACAATCTTGGCCGTTTGGCGCAGATGCGCGGCGATCTGGACAAAGGAGAGGAACTGCTCAGAAAGAGCCTTGAGATGAGCGAAGCCTTGGGCAGCAAAGAAGGCATGGCAGCGTCTTACAGCACTCTGGGCCTTGTGGCGTATCTGCGCGGCGAGCTGGACACAGCAGAGGAGATCTACACAAAGATCCTTGCGCTCTACGAAGCCTTGGGCAACAAAGAAGGCATAGCCACGGTATACCTCAGGCTGTGTCTTGTGTATGATGCACGCGGCAAGTTAGATAAGGCCGAAGAGATGTGCAGGAAGAGCATTGAGATCGTCGAAGCCTTGGGATATAAGGATTGGACGGCAGAGGGCAATGTCAATCTGGGCGGTGTGTATGAGAAACGTGGCAAGCTTGATCAGGCGGAAGCAGCTTGGAAGAAGAGCCTGAGCCTGTTGCAGGAACTTGGGGATCCCGATGGCATCAAGTACGTTCAGAAATTGCTGGATGACTTGGCCCAACACCGCACCAGCCAACCCGCACCCCCTGCGGCCAATCCCCCGCAAGTAGTATCGGAAGAATCTCGATAGCGCTTGCGGGCTGGTCCGATAACACTATCGGGCTGGCCCGCAAGCGCTTGCGGGGAAACCCGGATTATGGTAGGGGCGATTCATGAATCGCCCCTACCATAATCCGCCAACCGCCCCGGCGACGTTTTGCGAACCCCCTGCGGTTTCTCCAGCTTTCCTCTTGACGAATTCCCGCCGCAGTTTTACCGTTCGATCCTCACCTGATTCCGCAATCACGCGGAACCATTATCCTGTCTGGATGATCAGCTATGTCGAAGATGGATACTTCTCTCGATCAACGGCGGACTGCGCTGGAGCACTTTCAGGGCGCGGGCGGAGGAAGGCGCGGGCGGGCTTGCGCAGTGCCAGCCAAGCTGTCACATTATTGTAGCCAGGATGCGTTGCAATTGCAGAAATGTAAAAGAACGCTGGTGCGCCGCCCGCTCGTTCCTTGCAAATGCGCAGCCTATTCAAAGCGTTGCGCTTTCTGTGGAAAACAGGCACGATTCTTGCAAAGACGACAGAGAAAGCGGCGCAGGCAGGGCGGTACTTTTCCGCTCGACAAGATGCTGCTTGTGCGTCGGCGGCTGTCTTGGTATGATGACAGCTTTTTCTTTGCAATTCTGTCAATCAAGACCAAGGCACGATGAGGGCTGTACTCTGCAACACAGCGCAGGAGCTGGCTGATGCCTGCTGATCTGCGCACCCGGCAGCAGGTCTGCGCCGATCTCTGGCAACAGGGCTTCAGCGGCACAGAGCTGCTGGCCCGGCAGACTGATCTGGTGGATGCCTTTGTCATCGAACGCTTTCAGGCTGCTGAGGCAGTGCGGGCCGCTGGCGGGGGCATCGCCCTGATCGCACTGGGCGGCTACGGTCGCTGCGAGCTGCATCCGTATTCCGATATTGACCTGCTGCTGCTGCACGACCGCGCGGCAGGGAAAAAGATGCGTGAGGCCGCAGAATCTGTCCTCTATCCGCTTTGGGACGCAGGCTTTGAAGTTGGCCACAGCGTGCGCGGCGTGAAGGACGCGGTCAGCTTTGCTGCCGAGGACTACCTCTTTCAGGTCGCCCTGCTTGATGCCCGCTTGCTTGCTGGCTCCGAGGCTCTCTTTCACGAGCTGCTGGCCCTGCATCGGAAGAAGAACATCGAGGGCTGCCGGGACAAGTTTGTCCGCACCATGAACAGTCTCTGCGCCGAACGACGGCAGAAGCACGGCAGCCACGCCTATCTTTTGGAGCCGCAGATCAAGGAAGGACGCGGCGGCCTGCGTGACATGCAGGCCATGTTCTGGATCGCTAAGGCGGTCTTTGGTCTGAACGGGCTGGCGGATCTGGAGGACTCCGGGATGCTGGCCCCGGACGAGCGGCTGGCCTTCGCCGCTGCGCAGGACATGCTGACCCGCGTCCGCGTCCGTCTGCACTGCCTCAGCCGCCGCAAGAACGACCGCCTCTTCTTTGAATATCAGGAGGAGATGGCGGCGGATTTCGGCTGTCAGGACGGGCAGGGAATGCGGGCGGTCGAACGTTTCATGCGCCACGTCTACAGCTGTTTGCAGACCGTGGCCGTGACCACCGACCTCTTCTTTGAGCAGGTGCAGGAAAATCTCGGCCTGAGCGGCAGGGACAGTCGCGAGCAGGAGCTGGAGCCGGGCATTGTGGCGCGGGCGGGCAGCCTCCGCCTTGCTCTGACCGACGAGGCTGTGGCCAAGCAGCCGCAGCTGCTCATGCGCCTCTTTTATCAGGCCGGGCGCAGGGGTCTGCCAGTGCATCATCGGACGCGGCAGCTTGTCAGCCGCAGCCTGCATTTGGTGGATGATGCCTTCCGCAGCTCGAAGCGCATAGCCAAGAGCTTCATCGGCCTGCTGCTGACAGACAGCCCGCTGCCCGCGCTGGAGACCATGCTGGAAACTGGCCTGCTCACCGCCTACATCCCGGAGTTTCTCGCGGTGGAGTCGCTGGCCCAGCACGATTTGTATCATATATATACTGTGGACCGTCACCAGCTCCAGACTGTGGCTGAACTGGCCAAGCTGCGTCAGGCCGAGCCGGAGCTGTGGGCCGCCGCTGCGCCGCCGCTGCTCTGCCTTGCCGCCCTGCTGCATGACATCGGCAAGGGCCAGCACACCGACCATTCGCAGCGCGGCGCGGAACAAGTTCTTGGCATTGGCCAGCGCATGGGCCTAAGCAGCCGTGAGCGCGAGCAGCTCGCCTTCCTTGTCCGCTGGCATCTCTACCTGCCGGAGAACGCTCTCCGCCGTGATTTGAGCGATCATGCTTTCATTCGCGAGGCAGCCAAGCTCATCGGCGACACGGACATGCTGACCATGCTGCATCTGCTCTCCATTGCTGACTCGAAGGCCACCGGCCCTTCGGCGTGGTCGGCATGGAAAGCAGATTTGATGACCAAGCTCTTTCTCAAGCTGCGGGCCTGCTTGGAAGCAGGAGATGATGCGGTCGTGTGCAGCAAAAAGAGCGAGGCCGAAGGCGCGAACTGGCTGCGCGGCCAAGTTGCCGCTTTGCTCAAGCCGGGCGAAGAGATTACAATGCCGCTGGCCGAGCTGCCTGCCGACTATCTGACCAGCTTCAGCCCGGAAGAAGTGACGCAGCATCTGCGTCTGCACCGTGATCAAGCGGCCTTGCTTCAGCAGAAGGTGCTGCTCTTCCCAGAGGAGCAGCCCGGCTCGTGGCCGCTGCTGATTCTCTGCCGCGACCGGCACGGTTTGCTGGCGAAGATCTGCGGCGTGCTGTCCTTGCACAACCTCTCGGTGCTGGCAGCGAAGATATTCACCTGGCCGGACGGCACGGTGGTGGATGTCCTGCACGTCAAGCCGACAGCGGCAGTTGACTTTGCCGAGCAGAACTGGCGGCATCTGGAAGATGACCTCAACCGGGCCGTGAACTACCGCTTGGATGTGGGCTTTCAGCTGCACAGCAAATTGGACAGCCAGAGCCGCCGCCGTCCGGTGCAGCAGCTGCGCACTGAGGTCATCCTTGACAACGCGGCCTCAGATCACTGCACGGTGATTGAAGTGCATGGCGGCGAGCATCTCGGTGCATTGTATCAGCTCACCCAAACGCTGTCTGACTTCCGCCTGAGCATTCATCGGGCGCGGATCGCCACTGAGGTTGAGCAGCTGATTGATGTCTTTTATGTGACCGACGAGAACCGCCGCAAGGTTGAGGATGCGGCCAAGCTGGCGCAAATCCGCCATGCGCTGCTGCATGTCCTCGGCGGCGATGCGGTGGTGTAGGGGCGGTTCGCGAACCGCCCCTACGGCATAAATATGTTTCTGATCATCCGGCCCGACCGGATATTATCATTCATCCCAGCACAAGGAGAGTAGAGATGACCCGCGACGAGATTATGCAAATCATTGAGGAGCAGAACGTCCGTTTCTTCCGCCTTCAGTTCGTTGACATACTCGGCTTCATGAAGAATGTCGCCGTGCCCCTGAGCCAGATTGAGAAGGCGCTGGACGGCAAGATGATGTTCGACGGCTCCTCCATTGACGGCTTCGTCCGCATCAACGAGTCCGACATGTACCTGAAGCCGGACTACAACACCTTCACCGTCCTGCCGTGGCGGAACCAGAACGGCACCAACGCCGCCCGGATCATCTGCGATGTGTACATGCCGGACGGCACCCCGTTCGCAGGCTGCCCGCGCAACAACCTGAAGCGCGTGCTGGCGGATGCCAAAGCGATGGGCTACACCATGAACGTGGGCACCGAGGCCGAGTTCTTCCTCTTTGAGAAGGACGAGGAAGGCAAGGCCACCACCAAGACCAGCGACGTGGCCGGCTACTTTGATGTTGACCCGGACGACTGCGGCATCAACTGCCGCCGCGAGATCATTGAGACCCTGGAGGCGATGGGCTTCGAGATTGAGGCTTCGCATCATGAGGTTGCCGAGGGGCAGCACGAGGTCAACTTCAAGTACTCCGACGCGCTGGCCGCCGCTGACAACACCGTCACCTTCAAGTGGGTTGTCCGCTCCATCGCCGCTGAGTACGGCCTGCACGCGACCTTCATGCCCAAGCCGGTTTTCGGCATCAACGGCTCTGGTATGCACACCAACCAGTCGCTGTTCAACGCCGACGGCACCAACGCCTTCTTTGACCCGAACGGCCCGCTCCAGCTGTCTGAGATCGCCTACAAGTATATTGCGGGCATCAGCAAGAACGCCGCTGGCTTCGCCGCTGTGACCAACCCGTTAGTCAACTCCTACAAGCGGCTGGTGCCTGGCTACGAGGCTCCGGTTTATATCGCTTGGTCTGCGTCCAACCGTTCAGCGATGATCCGCATCCCGGCTTCGCGCGGTCTTGGCACTCGGACTGAGGTGCGCTGCCCGGATCCAGCCTGCAACCCGTATTTAGCCTTCGCGATGATGCTGAACTCCGGTCTGGACGGCATCAAGAACAACCTCCAGGCTCCGCCGCCGGTCAACCACGACATCTTCGAGATGACGGCTCAGGAGAAGGAAGCTGCGGGCATCGACAGCCTGCCGGGCAGCCTGAAAGAGGCCATCGAGGCCCTGAAGGTCAACCCGCTGGCCCGCCCGTCCCTCGGCGACCACATCTTCGACCGCTACATCGAGAACAAGGAGAAGGAGTGGGATGACTACCGCATCGCCATTACCGACTGGGAGATCAAGCGGTATCTGAGCAACTACTAAGCGGCACTTGTTTTCCAAGGGCGGCGCAAAGCCGCCCTGATTCTTCCCGCCTTGTTGCACATCCGCTCCGCAGTTCTCCTCTTGCGCCGCATTTCCTCTGCCGCTCCCGCACACCAGCTATTCCGCTCCGTCTGGAAATTTATTTTCAATAAAATTCAAACAGATGATGACTTTTTTTTTTTGGGCTGGCAAAATTTCCTTTTGACTTCTGACGCGGAAGTGCTATGCTGTCGGCACAAGGACAGCAACTGACTCTATTTTCTGAGAAACATTCTCATTTGAGGCGATGCCTCAAGAGGGAATTTTTTGCCTTGCGTCGGCTTCTGGTTCTTGGCCGGATGAAAGAAAACAGTCAGTTGTTTTTTTGGAGATTTTTCTTTGTCCTTATAGCCGTAGCACAATAAATTGACTACAAGCATGGTTGCTGAAAAATCTCATCTGTCGAACAGCCAAGTTTTCT
>JAABPV010000018.1 GCA_011391865.1 Desulfobulbaceae bacterium
AGAAAACTTGGCTGTTCGACAGATGAGATTTTTCAGCAACCATGCTTATAGTCAATTTATTGTGCTACGGCTATATCGCAGCCTTGCTGAGGCTGAGCCGAAGGTCTTCCTTGCCGAACTGTCAGCTACACTGATCAACGTGAGCATCTTTTACCTGCAAGATGTGCCTGACAGAGCCAAGTCTGTAGCTTATGCGCAGGAGGCGCGGGACATTCTTATCCCCCTCTGCAAGCAGGCACCGCATCTGCAAAGCGATCTTGATATGGCAGAGCGTGTGCTGGCGGCCAACAAGGCCAAGCCGTCGGCATGAAGCATCCGCGCAGCACCCTCTGACCACGCTTGCCGGGCCGCCGCAACAATCCCATTGACAAACCAGCCGCCGCGCTTTACTTTCTGCCTGAAGCAGCAGCACCATTCCGCATTTCTCCTTACCCTCTCACCGGAGAACGATCATGGCGACGATTCAATGGCGGCCCGCAGTCAATGCTCTCACCACTCCTAAGTCATACCGCATTCAGGCTGTGTCGCGCAGCACGGACGGCTATGACGAAATGGCGGCGGACATCTCCGCCGAGCAGCCCATCTACAGCGAAGAGACGGTCAAAGGGCTTGCGCCATTGATCATGCAGTGGATTCAGCGGCGGCTGATCAACGGCAGCCAAGTCACCTTGCCGGAAGCCTTCAGCTTCTATGTCTCCTTCACCGGCAAGTTGGACAGCCCGGATGCCCCGCTGCCAGAGGGTGACGACCTGCTTCAGGTCAATGTGCGCGTCTCGCAGCCTTTTGTCAAAGAGATACGGCATCAGGCCAAGCTGGAACGCCTGCCGCTGACCGAGAGGGTTCCGGTGATCAGCTCGACCGAAGACACGCTGCTCAAGCTCAAGGATGTGCTCAACCCGGCAGGCGTGCTGCTGCTCACCGGCACTGACCTTGCTGCTGATCCGCAGAGCGCGGGCAACGTGGTGATTGAAGGCACCCGGAACGGCAGTGCCGTGCAGACGCGCCTGCTGCGGGTCGAGCCAAGCGAGATGCTGCTGATGCCGGACATCCCGGCGCAGGATAATTCGTGGAATAACGAATACACAGTCACGGTCAACGCCCGCTACAGCGAGCACGGCACCCTGCGCACCGGGACATGCAGCCGCAAGCTGCGCAGACCGCTGACCGTGCCGCTGTCCGGGGAGACTGGCATTCTCAGCGGCGATGAGGCCAGCCCTTTGGCCAGCGTCACTGGCGGCACCGCAACAGCCAATGAGCTGCTGCGCATTCAGGCCCTGGTTGACAGCCGCACCGGCCAGCTCACCTTGCGCCTCCTTGACATGCAGGAAGGCGGCAGGGCAGGGGCGGCGGTTGCAATAACTGAGGAGATTGAATACAACGTGCTTGGCTTCAGTAACTCAGCGGTGGAGTCGCTCACCATTGCGGTTGAGAATCTCGCCGGGCTGATCAGCCTGACACGGGACAACTACAGCGGCAGGCTGGTGGATGTGCTGGATGTGAGGATAGAATAAGGCGGGTACTCCTGAAATAAAAAAACCGCAGCTCATTGTTGAGCTGCGGCTGCGCGGCATCATGTTATTGCATGGGCATGATGCCGTGAAACAAAATAGTGCTACAGGTCTTGTTCCCCTTTTTCTACCTCGCCCAATTGAGCAGACCACCCGCAGCAATAATCTCCCGGTGCCGCCGGGACAGCTCGCAGCGCGCCTGCACTGTTCTGCCGCCGATCTCGACATTCAGCGTCTCCGCGCCGCTGAGGATGGCCTCGCGGATGCCGGGGATGACGACAGCCGCGCCCTGCTCGATGCGGTCGTAGTCGTCGGGATCAGCAAAGGTCAGCGGCACAATGCCGAAGTTGATCAGGTTGGCCTTGTGGATGCGGGCGAAGCTCTTGACTAACTTCACCTCCACGCCGAGATAGCGCGGAGCCAAGGCCGCGTGCTCGCGGCTGGAGCCTTGGCCGTAGTTGTCGCCGCCAATCACCGCGCCGGCAAAACCCTCGGCTGAAGTTGCCTGCATGTCGCGGGCGAAGCTGTCCGTGATCTGCGAGAAGACGTATTCGCTGATCGCCGGGATGTTGCTGCGCAGCGGCAGTATTTTCGCGCCCGCAGGCATGATGTGGTCAGTGGTGATGTTGTCGGCCAGCTTGAGCACGACCTTGCCCTTCCACGTCTCCGGCAGCGGCGCAAATGTTGGGAACGGCGCGATGTTCGGCCCGCGCACGATCTCCACCTTCGCGCTTTCCGCCTCCGGCATGGGCCGCTCAATGCGCTCGTCGCCGGGCAGATAGCTCTCCGGCAGGGTGAAGGCCGGATATTCGCCCAGATCACGCGGATCAGTGATCACACCCTTGATCGCTGAAGCCGCCGCCACTTCCGGGCTGCACAGATAGACCAGATCGCCCTTGTTGCCGGAACGTCCGGGAAAGTTGCGCGAGAAGGTGCGCAGAGAGATCATGCCGGTGGGCGGTGCCTGGCCCATGCCAATGCAGCCCAAGCAGCCGGACTGATGGATGCGCGCTCCGGCTTGCAGCAGAGGCAGCACGCCGCCCTGCGCGGTGAGGTTCTCAAGGGCTTGGCGGCTGCCGGGATTGATCTCAAAGCTGACATCGTTATGCACCGAGCGGCCTGCCATGATCTTCGAGACCGCAGTCAGGTCGCGCAGTGAGGAGTTGGTGCAGGAGCCAACCAGCACCTGCGCCACCGGGCGGCCCGCCACCTCGCGCACCTTGACCACGTTGTCCGGCGAGGAGGGGCAGGCGATCATCGGCTCCAGCGCGGACAGGTCGATCTCCAGCACCTTGTCGTACTCTGCGTCAGCGTCCGCGCTCAATTCGCGCCACTGCTCTTCCCGGCCTTGGGCGGCAAAGTATGTGCGCGTCTGCTCGTCCGAGGGAAAGACAGAGGTCGTCGCGCCCAGCTCCGCGCCGAAGTTGGTGATGGTCGCCCGGTCAGTGAGGCTCAACTCCGCCACACCCGGCCCGAAATACTCCATGATGTAGCCCACGCCACCCTTGACCGTGAGCTGACGCAGCACCTCCAGCAGCACATCGCGGGCCGCCACCCAGGGTTGCAGTTTGCCAGTCAGCTTGATGCCATAAATCTTCGGCATGATCATATAGAAGGGTTTGCCTGCCATGGCCATCGCCACGTCCAAGCCGCCCGCGCCGATGGCCAGCATTCCCAAGCCGCCGCCGGTCGGAGTGTGCGAGTCAGAGCCAAGCAGCGTCTTGCCAGGCACGCCGAAGCGTTCCAGATGCACCTGATGACAGATGCCGTTACCCGGCGGCGAGTAGTGCAGGCCGAACTTGCGGGCCGCACCTTGCAGGAAGATGTGGTCGTCGGCGTTCTTGTAGTCCGATTGCAGCATGTTGTGATCCACGTAGCTGACCGACAGCTCAGTGCGCACACGCGGAATGCCGATGGCCTCGAACTCCAGATATGCCATCGTGCCGGTTGCGTCCTGGGTCAGGGTTTGATCAATGCGGATGCCGATCTCCTCGCCCTTCTTTAGCTCGCCTTCAACGATATGCGCGGCGATGATTTTTTCTGCGACGGTTTGTCCCATAATACTGTCTCCTTGAAACAAGAAAATACTGGAGCGCATTCAGCGCATATTACATCGATTAAAACTGTTTTTTGCAAGTGCTTTCGCAATCTCGTCAGCTTTTATGGTAATTTGCAAACAACCTTATTCTCATCCGGTTCAGCTTATGAAGAAACAAGCCAAAATATGGTGAAAAGAGCAGTGAAAGCGCGAAGGATCTGCCTGCTTTTGCGTTCCTCACCAAATCGAACAGCAGGTTAGGTAACTGCTATTGTTTACGATTCAGGTCTGCGGATCTGCCGCGTGGGCGACATAGGCGGACTCAATGTAACCAAGCGGACTGCGCGTCTCTTCTTTGCCGGACAATTCTTGGGCAAGAACAGGCAAATTGACATCAGCTCCCGGACAGCATTCGCCGCAGAAGCCGCATGACCTGCATCGTCCGCTGAGAAACGGAAAATTCTGCTGATCAAACTCTATGGCATTGGCGGGGCAGACACCGGCGCAGATGCCGCAGCGGGCGCAAAGCTGCTGACCGATGACTGCTTGTCTGAGCCAAGCGAAATTTTTCTGCATCGTGTTCAGTCACGCTGGCCGATCACTTTGGCCGGAATCCCGGCGGCGACCGCAAAGGGCGGAATATCTTTCGTCACCACGGCGTTGGCCCCGACCACCGCGCCATCGCCGATCCGCACGCCGTCGTTGACCACCGCATGAGCGCCGATCCAGACATCGCGGCCAATGACTATGCCGCCTCGGTCAACCAAGGGCTGCTCGGCAATCGGTCTGCTTGGATCGCTGAAGCCGTGCTGCACCCCGCCGATAAAACAATTGCCGCCGAAGAGGCAATGCTCGCCGACAACGAGCTTGGAGGCCGTGCCGAGATAGCAGAACGCGCCGACGCTGACGTTGTCGGCTAAAGTGATTTCGCCGCCGCGCGCCCGCACTTGACTGTAGCGGCCAATGAGCACATTGCTGCCAAGACGGATGCTCTGCTCGGCCTCGCCCCGGAAGCTGAGAAAGACATAGTCATCCAGCATCACGTTGTTGCCAAGAAAAATACGGTGCGGCGCGCGCAGAGAAAGATGATGCCCAAAGACCGGATTCTTGCCTGCCTTGCCAAACAGGGCAGGATACAAAAAACGCCGCAGACCGAGGCCCAGCAATCCGGGCAGCGGGCCAAGCAGCAGGTTCAGCAGTTCATAACGGAGCAGCGGGAGCAGGCCGCGCTGGCCGATGACCGTGTCCTGATATTTTTGCAGGGCCGATTTTCGCTGATCCTGCATCACCTCGCGGAAGCGGTATTTGCCGTGGCCGCCGCTCATGCCTGCGGCTCCTCGGCCCGCAGTCGGGCTAAATGAACAAAGCCCCCGGCGATGCCGTAAAGTATGGTTTTCAAACGCATGAGCAGGGCGGTGGACAGCGCCAAGGCCGGGCTGAAGCCGAACAACGGAAAAATCAGGGCGTAGGCCGCCTCCATCAGGCCGATGCCGCCGATGGAGACCGGCAGGTTCATGATCAGCATCAGCGCGGGCACGGCCAGCAGCATGGCCGAAAAACTCACTTCGGCGGAAAAGGCCAACGCGCTCACCCAAACATTGACCACTGCGCTGAAATAAAACAAAAAGGATATGGCGAAAACCAGCAGCAGGCCCGCCGGGCTGTCCTTGTAGCTGAACACCGCCTGCTGCATCCGGCTGAGTTGCGCCAGCAGCTTCTCCGCTCCCGCCCAGCGGGGAGCCAGCAGCTTGGAAAACAGAGGCAGCAGGCGGCGGTCGATGATCAGCCAAAAGGCCAGCAGGGTGACGGCGGCGATGAAAAGCAGACTGGCGTTCAGCGCGGGCAGGTTATGATGTCGCAGCTCAAGCAGGACAGCGGCGGCTGAAAGCAGGGCGAGCATGACCATGCCGGAAAGCCGTTCCACCAGCACTGAGGCCGCCGCCTCGTATTTCTCCCCGGCATGGCGGCTCAGCTCCCAGATCCGCACCACGTCGCCGCCCATTGAGGTCGGCAGGAAGAGGTTGAAAAAACGCCCGATGAAATAAATGGCGGTCAGGCGGGAAAGGCTGATCTGAATGCCCTTGCAGCGGAGGAGCACCTGCCATTTCCACGAGCTGATCACGGTCATCAAAACCCCGCAGAGCAGGGAAAGGCTGAAATAGAGCCAGTCCACATGACGGAGCGTGTCGAGCAGGCTGCTCCGCCCTGCCCCGCTGTGCAGCCCGGCAGTCCAGATGACGTAGAGCAGCAGCAGCAGGCTGACAGTGAATTTGAGCAGAAAAAGCAGCCGTTTTCTGTTTCTTGCCGGAGGAGGCGGGACAGCGGCGTTCAGGCGCGGCAGGGCGGCGCAGGTTGATTTGATTGGCATTCAAGATCAGGAAAAATACTTTTTCAGCATCGAGGCGGTGCGGCGGGCCTTCTCTTTTTCTGACGGCACAAGGCGGGCCAGCTCGGCTTTGGTCTCCGCCCGCGCCGCCCAGGCTTTTTTGAGCGTTGCCGCCAGATAGTCGGCGGTCAGGCTGGAAAAGGGCACCTGCCATTTTTCCTGTCCCACAGTGCGGAGAAAGCCCGCGCTTTTCGGGTAGGAGGTGATGCCGACCATCGGCGTGTGCATAGCCGCGCAGAAAATCAGGGTGTGGGTGCGGAGGCCGGAATGCAGCTCCACCCGGCCCAGCAGGGCGGCAATTTCCTCGTAGCGGTATTCCGTGTTGGCGATGATCCGCACCCGCTCCTGCCGGGCGATCTTCGCCACGCATTCGCGGGTTATCTGCAAATCCATCACCTGAGTGACAAAAAAGATGACATCCACATCCAAATCGGCCATGACCCGGTCAGCAGCCCCGGCAATGGCGGCGCAGAACTGCTCGCGGCTGAAGGTGCCGCCTTTGCTCCAGTGGTCAATGTAGGCGTTGACGTTGAAGCCGACAGTTCCTTTGGGGTTGGTGAAAAGCCGCTCCTTGGCGATGATCTCCCGCAGCCGGATCTCCGGCGGCGGCTCGGTGTTCAGGGCGCAGTCAGCGTGGATGTGCAGCTCCGGGCAGCGCAGATGAAGGCGTTCAAAAATTTCCACAGTGGCTGCATCACGGGTGACAACTAAATCCGTCGCGTCCAAGACCTTCTGCAAAGCCCTTTTTCCGACCGGATAGTCAATCGGCCCGACCGAGACATTGTAGAGGACTATGGGAACGCCTTTCTTTTTGCAGAACGGCGCGAACAGGGCTATTGAGGAAAGGTTGTTGAAGAGCGGATTATAGAATTTGCGGTCAAAGAGGAGATTGTCGCAGATCAGGACCAGATCGGTGTCGGTCATGGCTTTGTACATCGGCCAGCCGAGATTTCTGATGCTGCCCTTCCACGGCATCAGGCTCACCGGTTTGACATTATAAGCCGGGAAATGCTCGCGGAGAAACTGCGGCTTGGTGGTCGGCACAAGATATTCCGTTTCCGGCAGCACGTCAGAGACATCGCGGAGCAAGTTGCCGAGTATGGCCATGTCGCCGGCGTTGCGGCCTGAGTTGTTGCCCAGCACGGTGATTCGTCGCATGATTTTTCCTTTTCAGCTGCGGTTGAGCCAGCCTTGCTCCCGGTACCAGAGCGCGGTTTCCCGCAGTCCGCTCTCGTTGCTGTGCCGCAGGCGGTAGCCCAGCACCGTGTTCAGCTTGGCGATGTTGAATTTGCGGTCTTTGGTGTAGAAGGCCACCCGGCGGCGGTAGATCGGTGGCTGGAGGCCCAGCGGCGTGCAGACCGCCTTGCAGAGGTCGGCGGCAAGAAAAAAGGGCCAGATCGGCAGGCGGATGACCCGCATCTCCTTGCCCAAGGCCTGAGCGATGACGCGCCCCATGTCGATGATCGAAATCGGCTCGTCGTTGGCGGCGATGAAGACCTGCGAGAGCGCTTTGTCCGAAACAGCGGCCAGCAGAAAAATCTCGGTCAGGTCATCAACATGAATCAGATGGTAGATGCCCTTGCCTTTGCCGAGCATCAGCAGCCAGCCGCTGTTGGCCATCTTGAAGAATTTGAGCAGCCGCTGGTCGCCGGGGCCAAAAATTGGCGTGGGCCGGATGATGGTGTATGGAATGTCGCTGGCTGACGCGAACTCGGCCAGCCACTGCTCGCCCTCCAGCTTGGTGCGCTGATAGCCGTCGCCGGGGCTGAACGGCGAATTTTCATCCGCCTTGCCGTCGCCGGGAATATGCCCATGCACGCCCACTGTTGAGGCATGGACAAAGCGTTTGAAATCAGCTCTGCCTTTGACCGCCTCGGCCAGCAGCTGGGTGGAATGCAGATGCACTCGGCGGTAGCCCTCATCCGTGCCTTTTTCCTCGCGGAAGGCGGCGGCCAGATGGAAAATATAGGCTGCGCCCTCTGCTGCCGCGCTGACCGTGGCCGGATCAAAGACCTCGCCCCGAAACCAGCGGACCGGCAGCCCGCTGAGGTCGCCAAGATCCGAGGAAGGGCGGGCGATGGCCTGAATCTCCGCTCCGGCGGCGGCCAGCTTGTGCGTCAGCACCCGGCCAGTGAAGCCGGTGGCCCCGGTGATCAGGACTTTCGCCCCCTTGAACTGCTCATGCACTGAATTGCTCACGTCTTTTCCTTGTTTTAAACTGAAGAGGCGGCCCTGCGGACTGCGGCGTTGCGGCGCAGGCGGCGGAGCAGCTCCAGCAGCCCGGACCGCCTGCCGACGCTGCTGGCGGCGGCCTTGCCTTGCAGCAGGGCGCGGAGCAGCGCGTCCGGCTCCAGCTCCGCCGCAGCTGTCAGCCGGGAGCCGCAGCTGCCGAATTTGTCCTCCTCGCCGCTGAAGGGCAGCGGATCGGAGCCGCAGATCATTTGATATCCCAAACAGCGAGCCTTGCGGAGCAGCGGCGGCAGCGGCCAGCCCGCAGGCCGCAGGCTGACATCGCCGATGAGAAGATTTTGGCCGCTGAACTGCCGCAGCAGGCCGTCAATGACCTTGCCACGCTGAAACAGCCATTTGCCCGGCGACCACGGCAGCACCGGCACGCCATTGCCCGCCCGGATGGATTTGATCAGCGCCGTCGCCGGAAGACCGTCGGCAAAAAGCGCGTCTGTGCAAAGGGCCAGCACCTCAATCCGCTCTGCGGCGACAATCTGGCGGCCCGGCAGCAGGCAGAGGCGGCTGCCGTCGCTGCTGCGCCGCAGGATGAGCTGGCGGCGGTCAGCAGCCTCAAGCGTGAAATCGCGCAGTAGAATGTCACCGAGCCGCAGCCGCTCATAAACATGGCAGTCAGCCCGTTCCGCGAGAAAGCCTGCCCGGAGCGCACCGCCGCCAAGCTGATCAAGCAGGCGGGAGAAGGCGCGGTCCAAATCATAGCAGGGGTAAAGATGCAGATGCGTGTCGGCCAGCAGGTCCATGCGCTCAGTCCTGCCGGTCCAATTCGGCGTAGGCCCGCTCCAGCCTGCGCTGAAAGGCGGCGAAATTGTATTTCTGCTCATAGAGCAACCTGCCGTTGGCGCCGAGCCGCTGCCGCAGTGCCGGGTCTCCGGCCAGCCGGATGAGCTGGGCGGCGAAGGAGGCCGGTTCGGGTTGGGCAAAGAGCGCGGTGGTCTCATTGAGAATAAGCTGGTTGGACGGCACGTCCGCCGCGACAATAGCCCGGCCCGCTTTGTAATAGTCCAGCACCTTCAGCGGGGTGTTGACCCCGGACTGCCGGGGCGCGGCAAGGATGTCCGAGGCGGCGAGATAGTCCGGCAGCTCGTCCGGGGCCACCCGGCCCAGAAAAGCAACCTGCTCCGCCGCGCCGCGTTCGGTCAGCCAAGCCCGCTGCCGGGCGATTTCCTCTTCGCTGCCGCCGATGATCACGAAACGGGCCTGCGGCAGCGCGGCGCAGACTGTCGGCATGGCCTCGAAGAGCATCTCCACCCCCTGATAAATAGCGAAGGAACCGACATAGGTGATGAGCAGCTCATCAGGCCGCTGGCGCAGCCGCGCCCCGATTGCGGCGGTGCGGGCCGGGCTGGCCTCAGTCATCGAGGAGGCCATGTCGTAAATGGTGTGCACCGGCTTGTCCGTGCCCACAGCCTGCGCCTGCCGGGTCAGGCCCGCGCCGGTGCAGATGACCAAGTCCGCCCGGCGGATGACAAAAGACTCCACAGCGGCATAGCAGGAGAGGAGAAAATTTTTGAGCATCCCCCGGCGGTAGGAGAACGGGTCGGAATGTTTCTCAAACACCGCTTTGGTCTTGAAAAGCCGGGCTAAAAGCAGGGCGATGAAGCCCGCCTCTTCGATGCCGTGGATCAGGTCGTAACGGCGGCGGCGCAGCAGGGCGGCGGCTTTGCAGAACAGGATGAGGTCAAAGCCCAGCTTGAGCGGCGAGGGGCCGATGGCGATCTGCTTGGCCCGGAAAAGATTGGGAGCGCGGATGATGCGGACATTGCGGATCTGCTCGTCCTCGCCAAATGGCAGGGTGAGCAGATCCACGGCATGGCCGGACTCGCTCAGGCTTTTGAGGACAAAGCGCACCCGGATCGGCGAGCCGCGCCACTGAAAAAAAGGCTGCGGGCTGATGAGGAGTATCTTTCGGTTCACTAAGCGGCGCCCTGCTGCATCAGCTCCAAGGCCGCCTTGATGATTCCGGCTGCGTCAATGCCCGCGTCCTTCCACAGCACCTGCTGCGTGGCTTGCTCAATGAACGCGTCGCCGTAGCCGAGAATGCGCACCGGCAGTGTCAGATGCCGCTCGTGCAGCATCTGCGCGACCGCGCCGCCAAAGCCGCCTTTTTTGGCGTTATCCTCCACGGTCAGCACTCTGCCGCAGCGTTCGGCCCAATGGCTGATCAGCTCAATGTCCAAGGGTTTGATGCAGCGAGGATTGATCACCGCCGCCTCAACGCCGAGCTTGGCCAAACCGTCCGCCGCCTGCATCGCCGCATAAACGCGGTTGCCGACTGGAATCAACAAAATATCTTTGCCTTCACGCAGCAGCTCGCCCTTGCCGACAGGCAGCAGGCGCAGCTCATCGTCCATCGGCACGCCCTCGCCGCTGCCGCGAGGATAGCGGACAGCGCAGGGGCCGTCCAAGCTGAGGGCGGTGAAGAGCATCTGGCGCAGCTCGTTCTCGTCCTTGGGAGCCATCAGGGTCAGATTGGGAATGCAGCGGAGCAGCGAAATGTCGAACACGCCGTGATGGGTGGGGCCGTCGTCGCCGACCACGCCCGCCCGGTCCAAGGCGAAGACCACCGGCAGGTTGGTCAGGCAGACATCGTGAATGATCTGATCCACCGCTCGCTGGACAAAGCTGGAATAGACTGCCACCACTGGCCGCAGTCCGGCCAGAGCCAGCCCGGCGGCAAAGGTGACGGCGTGCTGCTCGGCGATGCCGACATCAAAAAAGCGGTCGGGGAAACGCTTGCTGAACTCCAGCAGCCCGGTGCCTGCGCGCATGGCGGCGGTGATACCGACAATGCGCCGGTCGTTTTCCGCCAGCCCGCAGATGGTCTTGCTGAAAACAGCGGTGTAGGAGGGCGGGCCGGGTACGGGCAGCGGTCTGCCGTCCACGGTGGAGAAAGGGCCAAGGCCGTGGTAGTCGCCGGGATTTTTCTCCGCTGGCTCGTAGCCCTTGCCCTTGGTGGTCAGCACATGCATCAGCACCGGGCCGTGGCTGTTGTCGCGGACATTCTCCAAGGTTTCCAGCAGCACAGGCAGATCATGGCCGGAAATCGGGCCAACGTAGTCGAACTTGAAGGCCTCGAAGAGCATTCCCGGCGTGAAGAGGACTTTCAGGCTTTCCTCTGACTTGCGCAGGATGCTGAGGATGTTCTCGCCCACGGCGCAGAGCTTCAGCCCCTCCTCGATCTGATCCTTGAGACGGCGCACTGTCTTCGAGGTCATCTTGCGGCTGAGGAAGCTCGACAGCGCACCGACATTGGCCGAGATCGACATCTCGTTGTCGTTGAGGATGACGATCAGATTCTTGTGCAGGTCGCCCGCGTGGTTGAGAGCCTCGAAGGCCAGTCCGGCGGTCATAGAGCCGTCGCCGATCACAGCGATGACCTTGCTCTGGTTGCCTTGTAGCTGCTGGGCCGCCGCCAGCCCAAGGGCGAAGGAAATGGAGGTCGAGCTGTGGCCGGTCTCAATGGTGTCGTACTCGCTCTCCGCCCGCTTGGGAAAGCCGCTGATGCCCTGCGCCTGCCGCAGGGTATGGAATTTGTCGCGGCGGCCCGTGATCAGTTTGTGAGCGTAGCACTGGTGGCCCACGTCCCAGATCAGCTTGTCCTGCGGGGTGTTGAAGACGTGATGAAGGGCAAGCGTCAGCTCAACCACGCCAAGACTGGGCGCGAGGTGGCCGCCGTTCTCAGCCACGGTGGCGATGATCCGCTCCCGGATTTCCTCGGCAAGCAGCTCCAAATCGCGGACAGGCAGGCCGCGCAGGTCTGCCGGGGAGTCAATGGTGTCGAGCAGGCTCAGTTCGGCTGCGGCTTCCGTCATGGTCGTTTCCTTGAAAAAGGCTGCGGGCGGATCGGCCCGGTCGTTCTGCGCGGAGACTTCAGCCGCCTTCCGCCGCGCTGAAAGGAACTGCCGCCAGGCCGCCGTCCTCCTGACGCAGCAGCAGTTCAGCCTGACTGCGGGCCTCAGCCAGCTTCTGGCCGCAGAAGGCGGCGAGCTGAACGCCCTCGTCGAATTTTTTCAGGCTCAGGTCGAGCGAGGGCTGGCCCTGCTCCAGCTCGCTCACAAGCTGCTCCAATTTGGCCAAAGCCTGCTCAAAGGTCTTCTTGCTCATCGCGTGTTCAGGTCAGCGTCGGATTGGGCGGCATTTCCTGCTCCCCCCCTCAGGAATGATGCAGTGTAAACCGGATGCCGCTGGTTTTCAACCGGAGATTTCCTCTGTCAGGTTTCAATTTGACCAGCCCGCCGCTTGCCACTATAGTTGAAGGTAGCGGGCCTTCCTGCGGACAGGCAGGAGCAGCGCAACTCAATCAGCAACAGACCGGAGCGGAACCATGGCGACTTGGAGCTACGAAGCGTTTGCCTCAGCAAATTCAGGCAGAACCGGGATCATGGAGTTGGAGGGCAAGGTGACGGCACTGCTCGAATCCTTGGGCGCGCGGGCCGAACATGCGAAAACGGCCATGACCAACGTGGTCGGCGGCACAGCCAGGGCCGTGGTTTATTTTCCCGACATGGCCATCGCCGTGCCGCCGCTGCGCAGCATTGCGGGCTGGAGGAAAGGCGATGCCAACACCATCGCCGATTCCGCCGACACTGAGCGCTACAAGGAGGAGATGTACCAGAGCATTGTCGAGATGCTGAACGCCCTGCCGGACATTCAGGCGGCCTTGAGCAAGATTTCCGCCACGGCCTGCAAGAATGGCTGCGCGACCATCACCATCTGGTATCCGACTGAAACAGCGTGAAGCCCGCGCCGCTGGCAGCTTTCATTGACTGGCTGCGGATCGAGCGCGGCTACTCCGAGCGCACGGTGGAGAGCTACAGCCGCGATGTGGAGGAGTTCCTTCGCAGTCTGGGCGGCGGCACGGCGGATATTACCACAATCGGCCCGCCGCAGGTGCAGCAGCATCTCGCCTCCCTCTATCTGGGCAATTCCGCCGCCTCAGTGGCCCGGAAGATGTCCTCGCTGCGGGTCTTCTTTCGCCACTGCCTCCGCCTGGGCCTGCTTGCTGCCGACCCGATGGCCGGGCTGGCCGGGCCGAAGCTGGCCAAGCATATTCCGGTCTATTTGACCGTGGATGAGGTCTTCAGCCTGCTGGAGGAGCCGAAGCCGCAGCAGGACAGCCTGTATCAGCGCGACCGGGCGGTGCTGGAGTTGATCTACTCAACTGGGATGCGGGTCTCCGAGGCGGCGGCGGCCAATCTGGCTGATGCAGACTTCGAGGCAGGGATGATGAAAATCCGGGGCAAGGGTGGCAAGGAGCGGCTGGTTCCCTTTGGCAGGGCGGCGGAGGATGCACTGCGGCAGTGGCTGCCTCTGCGCGGCCAGCTCACCGCCGCCCGGATCACGCGGGGCGATGTGCCGGAGCGGGACGCGCTCTTTCTCAACAGCCGGGGAACGCGCCTGACCGTGCGCAGCATTGAGCGGATGGCAGCCGCCTACGGCCAGCGGGCAGGCATCAGCGTGGAAGTCACGCCCCACGCCCTGCGCCATTCCTTTGCCACCCATCTGCTGGAGATGGGCATGGATCTGCGCATGGTGCAGGAGCTGCTCGGCCATGTCAGCCTCTCAACCACGCAGAAATACACTCATCTTGACATGGCCCACCTCAGCAAGGTCTATGACCGGGCGCACCCCAAGGCTGACCGCTCCTGATCTGAATTCTTGCATAACGAGCCGAGCTGTTCATCTCCACCAGTTCTGTCCCAGCCGCCCGCAAACACTCTCTGCCGGAGTCACCATAGTGTCTCTTGCAGAGATACTATGGTGACTCCGGTTGAGACACTACGGTGTCTCCAGTGGAGACACTATAGTGTCTCGGTAGGAGATACTCTGCTGACTCCGATGGAGACACTATGGTATCTCTTTAGGGAGACACCATAGTGTCTCTTTTTGCGTCCCCGTGCGGCGGAGACGATGAAGGCCAGTCTTGCGGGCCAGCTCCTCCCAGTTTATGCTGGAGGACGTGCTGGTTATTCAATATTCCCTGTCCGCTGCACCAGTGCTTCGCTGTCTGGGGCAATCGCCAATGCTCCCTTGGTGTTGCCGCGAAGGTCATTGTCCTCGAAGATGCCTCCTCCTTTGTCCCATACAAAAATACCCCAGTCTCTGTTCTGAGAGATGCAGTTACAGCGTAGGGTAGCATTGCTGCTTGGCATGATCACCACACCGGAACCTTCGTTGGCAAATATTTCGTTCTCCTCCAGTGTCCCTTGGCCGCCGTAGCCGACAAGGACACCATTTACCCCATCATGAATGAGGTTGCGACGCAGGAGAGAATTTGCGCTGCCGCTGATGACCACACATGTCGATCCCTGACTGGATATGTCGCAATCCTCCAATTCAAGCCTGCCTTGAGTAATGTCGACAGTAATACATCTTTTCACGGCTGCTTGACATATGGTCAGGTTGAAAATTCGTCCATTGTCTGCTTTGAATAGAACGGTCTCCTTGCCAGATGCTTGAATCACAATCTCGCTTCGCTCTCCGTCTCCTATGATCTCGACTGTCTTATCAATCACAATGCCTTCTATGTACAAGCCAGGCCGGACAAGAATGCGTGTGCCTGCTTTGACGGCCTTGAGTGCCTCAGTGATTGTTGCATAATCGCCACGGTGCCAAGCGTCCACCACCACGGTTGGCGGCTCGGTCTTTATAGCCGCCGCATGTTGTGGCTTGGCATTTTGCAGCGGTGAAGCGTAATAGTAATTGTTCTGCGTGGATATAGCATTGCTGCCCTGCGCAATGTTCTGGTCTCCGCCTTTAGATTGGAACGTGTTGGCAGAGCTGGCAGTTTCCTTGCCATCCTTCTTGGCTTGCTGTGGCGGCGGTGTTTCCTTGGCTGCATCTGCTTTCCGCACAGACTCGGCACGGGCAGCTTCCGCCTCGCTTCGCTCCAATGCTTCCATAAGCTGCTCCGCCAGCTTCGCAAACGCCCTGCGGCACTGCGACGAAGCGAAGTCTTCAAAGCGCAGCTCGCGCCAGTCCGCATACTGCCGCGCCACGATAATCTGCGCCAGTTTGTCGCGCTCCCGCTTTGCTTTGTCGCTCAGAACAGGGCAGCTAACGTAATAGACCGGCAGAATCAAATCACCGCGTCGCAGTTCCTCTTCGCGCTTCAGAAAACGCTCCAGCTCTTCCCGGCAGGCATCGCTTCTGAAGAATGCTGGCGTGATGATCGGCAGGAGAAATGTGGTCGCATCAAGCGAGCCGTTGATGCGCTCTTGCCATTGCTGGCCCCAAGCAATGTCCTTGCGGTCTTGAAATATCTCAAACGCCTCACCGGTCTGCATCCGCACCGCCCGGCTCAAATGCTCGCGGAACTGCGTGATCAGACCATTCTCATGCTGGTCATCCAGATTCACATAGCTCATGAAGGCTTTCGGTGTCCGGCTCAAGGCGATTCCCTCCGCAGCGGCAATGGTTGCTTATTTTTGCATCAGCCGCATAATAACCGTGTTTCTGCCGCGCTGCAAGAGACAGCCTGCTGTCTCTTCGCATGTCCCTGTCCTGCCGCCGCCGCAACAATCCCATTGACAAACCCGCTGCCGCGCTTTAGTTTCTGCCTGACGCAGCAGCGGCTCGGCGGCGCAGTCGCACATCCACTTTGTTTGCAGAATAAAGGAACAACCATGAATATCAACATCTACGACCTGAACACACTCTCAGCGGCGGACAAGGCAAGAATCCTGCGCCGCTCCGAGTTAGACATCGAGGGCTTTCAGGAGACTGTGCGGCCCATCATCAAGGCGGTGCGGGAGCGCGGCGATCAAGCCTTGGTCGAGTTCTGCGCCAAGTTTGACAAGGTGACGCTCGACCCCACAGCCATTCAAGTGACTGAGGCGGAGTTTGAGCGGGCCGAGCGCAGCTTGGAGCCAGAGATCAAGGCGGTGATCGAGCGGGCAGCAGCCAACATCCGCAAGTTCCATCAGGCCCAGATGCCGGAGGAGATGTGGTTCACGGAGATCAGCGAGGGCATTCTGGCGGGCGAGAAGATCACGCCGATCACCTCGGTCGGCATCTACGTGCCGCGCGGCAAAGGCTCGTTCCCCTCGGTCATGCTGATGCTCGGCATTCCGGCGGTGATTGCGGGCGTGCCGGAGATCATCATCTGCACCCCGCCCACGCCCGACGGCACGGTTGACGATGCCTCACTCTTCACGGCCAGAGTCTGCGGCATCAAGACGGTCTATAAGACCGGCGGGGCGCAGGCGATTGCGGCGATGGCGTTTGGCACTGAGACGGTGCGGAAGGTGCACAAGGTCATCGGGCCGGGCAACGCCTATGTGTCGGCAGCGAAACGCCTGCTCTACGGCCACATTGACGTGGGCACGCCCGCAGGCCCCAGCGAGTCCATCATCCTCTGCGACGAGCAGGCCGACCCGCGCATCGCCGCCCTTGACCTGCTGATTGAGGCCGAGCATGGCCCGGACTCCACTGCCTTGCTGGTGACGCATTCACGCGAGCTGGCGGACAAGGTGATGGCTCTGCTGCCGGACTTGATCGCTGATCTGCCGGAGAAGCGGCGTGAGTTCTGCACGGCTGTGCTGGGCAACTACGGCGGCATAGTGCTCACCAAAGACTTGGCCCAGTCCATTGCCTTTGTCAACGACTTTGCCCCGGAGCATCTGGAGGTGCTGACTGCCGAGCCAATGCTGCTGCTGGCAAAGATCCGCAACGCTGGCGAGATACTGCTCGGCCAGCACACGCCGATCACGGTCGGCAACTACGCGCTGGGCGTGAACGCCATCCTGCCCACCGGCGGCTTTGCCCGCACCTTCTCCTGCGTCACGGTCTTTGACTTCCTCAAACGCTCGTCCATTGGCTACATGTCCAAGCAGGGCTATGACAGCCTCAAGGACGTGGCCATGCAGTTTGCCGACTACGAGGGCTTTCCTGCGCACGCGAATGCGGTGCGGAAGCGGTAGCAGCACTCAGGGCGGCCGCAAGGGCCGCCCTTTCTTTTCTTGAACACCTCCCCCTGTTGCCCCATTTCCCCACCATCTTACTGAGCAAGCAAGCGGTTTCTCTGGAGAACGCCGCCCTTGCCGCGTTTTTGTCCGGCCTGCTGGTTACACTGCACACGAAGCTGCGCATTCGTGAGAACCCTGAGCATGCTCATCGTTAGGCTCTGAGCATGCTCAGGGTCGGACGCTGACCATGCTTAGAGTCGGACGCTGACCATGCTCAGGGTTGGACGCTGACCATGCTCGCGTCAGGCATGAGCCTCTTTTGGATGCGCCGCAGGACAGGAAGCACGCGGGCCGCAAAAGAATGCTTGACAGGACTGGCCCGGCTTTTTAGGATGGGCTGTCAGGCCAGCCCCGCGTTCTCAGGCGGAAGCTGCGGTCGCATTCACCACCACAAAGAGCTGAATCATGAGCAATGCACACTGGACAGCGCGAGGCGAAGCTGTGTTCGCAGGAACCTACACCCGTTTTCCGGCGGCAATCGTCCGGGGCCAAGGCTGCCGCCTTTGGGACGCGGACGGCAAGGAATACTTGGATTTTCTCTCCGGCATCGCGGTCTGCTCGCTGGGGCACTGCCACCCGGCAGTGACGGAGGCCATCTGCGCCCAAGCGAAGAAGCTGCTGCACGTCTCCAACCTCTTCTACACCGAGCCGCAGACCGAGCTGGCTGAGCTGCTGATTGCGCACAGCTTTGCCGAGCGGGTCTTCTTCTGCAACTCTGGCGCAGAGGCCAACGAAGCGGCGATCAAGCTGGCCCGCATTTACAGCAGCAGCACAGGTCGTTACGAGGTGATTTCCCTCAGCGGCTCCTTTCATGGCCGTACCTTGGCAACCGTGGCGGCCACTGGCCAGCCCAAGTTTCACAAGGGCTTTGAGCCACTGCCGAGCGGTTTTATTCATGCTGACTTTGGCACGCCAGAAGCCATTGAGCGGCTGATTAGCAGCAAGACCTGCGCCATACTCTGCGAACCAATCCAGGGCGAGAGCGGCGTGCGACCGCTGTCAGAGGAATATCTGAAGGCAATCCGGGCTATTTGCGACCGCCACGGCCTGCTGCTCATCTTTGACGAGGTGCAGACCGGCATAGGCCGCACCGGCACCCTCTTCGCCTACGAGCAGTGCGGCGTTGTCCCTGATATCATGACCTTGGCCAAAGCACTGGCTAACGGCCTGCCGGTCGGCGCGATGCTCACCCGCGCCAAGGTTGCCGCTGCCTTCACGCCGGGCACGCACGCCTCAACCTTTGGCGGCAATCCGGCAGCTGCGGCGGCAGGTGTGGCCGTGCTGAAAACCATGCTCGCCGAGGGCTTTTTCACCGACCTGCGCGAGCGCAGCAGCTATTTTGTTCAGCGTCTGGAAGGCTTGGTGGAGCGGTTCCCGCAGCTCTGCACCGGGGTGCGCGGCAGGGGAATGCTGCTGGGATTAGTGCTGACGGAGAAAGGGATCACGCACGGGCCGGAGATTGTCCGCAGAATGTTCGAGCGCGGCATCCTGATCAACTTCGCAGGGATGCAGGCACTGCGCTTCATTCCGCCGCTGATAGTCAGTCGGGAGGATATGGACAGAGTGGTGGCGGAGCTGGGGCAGGTACTGGCGGAGCTGGACTGAGGAAAGCGCGGGGCTTTAGAGCTTGCCCTGCCTGAGGATGGAGATCAGCAGCCAGAGGCCCATGATCCCAGCGATGATGAAGCCGATCATGCCGATTGTGGGCAGCTCGCTGTTGGCCGTGCGGCTGCCGTAATGCACGACTAACGACGAGCCGATGATCAGGGCCGCAAGGACAATGGCAAAGGCGATCCGGTTTGAGGCGCGGTAAAGAGAGTGCTCCAGAGGACGCAGGCCGTGGTGCTCCAGCTCCAGCCGCACCTTGCCTTGGCGGAGCATGGCCAGGATGCTGCGGGTCTCTGCGGGCAGGTCGCGGAGCAGGCTCATGTACTGGCTTGCGGTCTCCGCCGCCTCATGGGCCAGACGCTTGGGATTAACCCGCCGCATCTTGATGTCCCGCATGAATGGCTTGGCCAAGGAGAGCATCTCGATCTGCGGATCAAGGGCCAGACCGACACCCTCGGCTGTGCCGAGCGCCTTGAGCATCAGATAGAGGCTGGGCTTGAGGAAGAGGCGGTGGCGGCTGAAGAGCCGTAGCAGCTCCCAATGAATCTTGCCGATCTCCAGCTCGCCGATGGAGAGGTGCAGGTAGCGGCTCATGAAGTCGCTGATGTCCAAGGACAGCGCGTCGCGGTCAAACTCGCCCTGCTGCACCGTCATCTTGAGAATGCCTGCGGTGACTTTGCTCTCGTCGCCAGAGACGATGCTGGCCACCAACTCAATGAAGCCTTCCCGGTCTTTGACGAGCAGCCTGCCCATCTGGCCGAAGTCGATGAAGCAGACCACATTGCCGGGCAGGAAGAAGATGTTGCCGGGATGGGGATCAGCGTGAAAGAAGCCGTGGGTGAAGATCTGCTCCATCACCAGCTTGGCCCCGCGCTCGGCCAGCAGGGTTAGGTCAAGGCCCGCAGCCCGCAGGGCCTCGATGTCGGAAGCCTTGATGCCGTCAATCCGCTCCATGACTAAAATACGCTCGGTGGAGAGGGCAGGGAAGGCTTCGGGCACATAGATTTCCCGGCTGCTTGCGAACTGGCGGGCAAAGTGCTGAATGTTGGTCAGCTCAATGGTGAAGTCGATCTCCCGCGACAGGCTGCGGGCGAACTCGCCGACAATGGCCGTGGGCCGGTGTCCCTGCACCTCCTCCAGATGGTCTTCCATCAGCTGGGCAAGGCGGGCCAGTATCTCCAAGTCGATGGAGATGTTCTTCTCCAAGCCGGGCCGCTGCACCTTGACCACCACCTTGCGCGTCTGCCCGTCTTCTCCTGTCAGCAGGGCGTGATGCACTTGGCTGATTGAGGCGGCGGCCACCGGTTCATGGCTGAAGTCGGCGTAGATATCCTCCGGCTCCTTGCCCAAGTCCTCCAGAAATATCTGCCGCACCTCCTCGTAGGAGAAGGGCGGCACATTGTCTTGGAGCTTGGCCAGCTCCTGCAAGTAGTCGGGGGCGACAAGATCAGGCCGGACTGAAAGCAGCTGGCCGAGTTTGATGAAGGTCGGCCCCAGCTCCTCCAAGGCCATGCGCAGGCGTTCCGGCTTGGAATGCCGGTAGATGATCTGCTCCTCTGGCTCTTGGCTGCGGGATGCTCTGCTGCGACTGAGCAGCTGTAGGCCGGTCTCGATGTACTGGTCCAGATGCAGCCGTTCAACAAGGTCGCTGAAGCCGTACTTGAACAGCACCCGCAGAATCTGCTGATAGCGGTTCAGGTGCCGGAAGGTCCGGTTGAACGCGCCGAACTGCCTGATGCTGAACATCAGCCTTATTCAGCCGCCGCGCCGCAGTTCTCCTGCTGACAGCCCTGTGTCTTGCCCGCTGCCGCCTCCAGCTCGCTGACACGGCGGCGCAGCTCGGCGATCTCTTCGACATTGACACAGCGGCAGCTCTTGAGCCGCTCATCTACCTTGCGCCCGATCCACTGCTCCAGATTGCCTTTGGCGGCCTCGGATTTCTTCAGCAGGTCGTCGACAAAAGCCTTGCCCTCCTCCACTGACAGGCAGCCTTTGTCTGTCAGCGTCTTACCCAGCTCCTCCAGCTTGTCGCGAGTCAGGAACGCCGCGCCGATGCCGGCGTACATCACATTCTTCAGCACGTCTTTCATGCTTCTTTCCTCCCTGATTGAAGTTCCGCAGCCGCAGCGCAGCCACGCTTGGATGAAAAATACCCGATTCCGCGCCGTCCGCACAAGGGAATAAGGGAAATCAGTCCACTGTCTCGGCGAAATCCTCCCGCACCGCCTCAATGCCCTGCCCGGTGCTCTGCGGCGGCGGCGAGGAGAGCGGATTGTTGTCCAGCGTCAGCTCGGTCAGGTTGGCCATCTGACTGATTTCCGGCGGCAGCTCGCGGAGATGGTTGCTGTGCAGATTCAGCTCAGTCAGATCGTGCAGCTCGAAAAGGACCAGAGGAAACGCGCTCAGGTTGTTGCCGTAGAGGCAGAGCGACTCCAAGCTGCTCAGTCGGGCGATTTCCGGCGGCAGGTCAGTGAGATGATTGTTGTGCAGGTTCAGCTCGGTCAGGCCGGTCAGCGCGAAAACTTCAGGCGGCAGCTCGGTCAGCTCGTTTCTGCCGAGGCAGAGCACGGTCAGGCAGCCCAGTCGGGTGATTTCCGGTGGCAGACGGCGCAGCGTGTTGCCGCCCAAATACAGATGCGTCAGGCGGGCGAGCTGGCCGATGGTGGCAGGCAGCTCCGTCAGCTCGTTGTCCAGCAGGGACAGCTCGTTCAAACTGGCCAGCTGGCCGATTTCCGGCGGCAGCTCGGCAAGAAGGTTGTTGTCAAGATACAGCTCCCGCAGCTTGGTCAGGCGGAACAGTTCCGGCGGCAAGCGGCGGAGGCGGTTGCCGTTGAGGTGCAGCACCTGCAAATTGCTGAGCAGGCCGATCTCCGGCGGTAGTTCGCTGAGGCTGTTGCCGCTGAGATTGAGCTCCTGCAAATGGACAAGCTGGCCGATTTCCGGCGGCAGGCTGCTCAGGCGGTTGTTGAAGAGGTGCAGCTCGGTCAGGCCGACGAGCCGGGCGATGACCGGAGGCAGCTCGCTGAAGCTGTTGCCGCCAAGATTGAGCGATTGCAGCTCGTGCAGCTGCGTGATTTCCGGCGGCAGGCTGCTCAGGCAGTTGCCGCGCAGATTCAGCTCCCGCAGATGGGTCAGCGCGAGCAGTTCCGGCGGCAGCTCGGTCAGACGGCTGGCTATGAGGCTCAGGCTGGCCGCTTTGCTGTCCGCCGCTTTTTTGATCTTCATCACCTTAACCAGTTCTTCATTAGTCATCATCATCATGCATCCTCCTTCCGCGCCTCTGTCACGGCAGCGCGGCATTTAAAGATTCTCCCTGCTGCGAGGCGAAATAGCTTTGAATCGCCTCAATGCCTTGGCTGGCCAGCAGCAGGGGCGGCGTGGTCAGCGGGTTGTCCTCCAGCAGCAGGGTGTTCAGCTTGGTCAGGCGGCAGAACTCCTGCGGCAGCGAGATCAGCTGGTTGAGCCGAAGATTCAGTTTGGTGAGCTTGGTGAGCTTGCCGATTTCCGGCGGCAGCGTGGTCAGTTGGTTGCGACTGAGGATGAGCGTGGTCAGATTGGTCAGCGCGCAGACTTCCAGAGGCAGCTCGGTGAGGTTGTTGCCGCTCAGGTCCAGCTCAGTGAGATGGGTCAGCTCGGCCAGCTCCGCTGGCAGTTCGGTGAGCTGATTGAAGCCGAGGCGAAGATGCGGCTGCCGGGTCAGTTTGGAGATTTCCGGCGGCAGCGAGGTCAGCTTGTTCCAGCTCAAAACTAAGCTGGAGAGATTGGGCAGCAGCAGCAACTCTGGCGGCAGCTCGGTGAGCCGGTTGAAGCTGATGTCCAGCTCTGCCAGATTGGTGAGCTGGCAGATGCCCGACGGCAGCGAAGTCAGCTCGTTGTCGCTGAGGTCCAGATGGGTCAGGTTGGTCAGCAGGCCAATCTCCGACGGCAGCGACGAAAGCTGATTGAAACTCAGATCCAAATGCGTCAGGTTAATGAGATCAAAGATCTCTGGCGGCAGCATGGTCAGCCCGTGGTCGCTGAGGTTGAGGCTGGTCACCTCCTCGTGCCCGTCGTCTCCGTTCTCCTCACAGTCCTCAGGCATCTCATCGTTGATCATTATATTCCTCCTTGCGGACAGCGTCTCGGCCCGCCTTTTTTGTTTGCATTATAAAGGCTGCCGCGCCGTTCTGCCTCTTATTTCCGCTCAATATCCCGATGAAAGACCTCCAGCGCATCGCCGTGCGCCGTCTTGGCTATAAAACGCCGCAGCTGCTCAGTCACTGCCACGGAGCGGTGCCTGCCGCCAGTGCAACCCACGGCGCAGCTAAATTCCTCCCGGCCTGCCTGTCTGTGGCTGTCGAGCATGAAGGCCAGCAGCGGCTCCAAGCGGGCAAGGAATTCCCGCCCGGCCTGGCTTGCCAGCACGTAGGCGGCCACAGGCTCTTCCAAGCCGCTGCGCTCTTTCAATTCCGGCACCCAGTAGGGGTTGGGCAGAAAGCGGACATCCAACAGCATGTTGGCCTCTGGGCAGCCGTATTTGAAGCCGAAGGAAAACAGTCTGATCTTCATTTCCACCTCCTCATGCGGACGCGCAGAGGATGCGTATCTCCTCTGCTTTCTCGCGGATGCCGCGCCGCAGCACCTCACGGTTGTAGGCCGAGATCACGTCCCGGCGTTTCAGCATACCCAGCACCCATTTGTCGTCCATGCTCTCCACCACTGGGATTTCCTCCAGCCCCTTGATGTCAAAGAGCTGGATGGCATCAAAGAGGTTGCGCTCAGGAGTCAGGGCGATAACCTCGCGGCTGCAAATCGCGCCGACAAGATGACAGCAACGCTGCTCCTCGTCGTGTAAGATTGTCTTCACGTCTTGCATGGAGACCATGCCGACCATCCTGCCACTATGGTTGATCACCGGGAAGTAGAACGAGTCGCTGGCCACAGCAAAGAGCTGGAGTAGATGATTGATGTTTGCTGTCTCGCTGATGAAATTGACATCCTCGGTGATTGCCTTGCCCACGAGGATGGATTTCAACACCGCTACTTCCCGGCCCTCATGGATGTTGATGCCCGCACGGGTGAAATCCACAGTATCTATCGAGTCAGGATGGAGCTTGCGGGCCACCACCGTGCCGAGAATGGCGGTGAGCATCACTGGGATGATGATCAAATAATTGCCTGTCATCTCAAAGAGGAGGAAAATGGCGGTCATCGGCGCATGAGTGGCGGCGGCGAGGAAGGCTCCGATGCCCACAGTGGCATACGCCCCGGCAGAGGCGGTCTGCTCAGGCAGCAGCGCATGGGCGACGCTGCCAAAGGCCCCGCCAATCACCGCGCCAATGAAGAGCGAGGGCGCGAAGACACCGCCCGCGCCGCCAGAACCGAGCGTCACGGCAGTGGCGGCAGATTTGAGCAGAATCAGGGCGGCCATCACACCTAGCTGGCCTTTGCCGTCGAGTACCTCGGCAATGTACTCGTAGCCGTCGCCCATCACCTGCGGGAAGAAGATGCCGACGCAGCCGACTAAGAAGGCACCGAGGATCGGCTTGAGCTGGCCATGCAGCGGCAGAGCGGCGAAGCGGTCGCGGATGAAGTAAAACAAGCGGATATGCAGCACCGCCAAGATGCCGACAAGCACAGCCAGCAGGGTGTAGAGCGGCAGTTCGACCAGCGGATTGACTAGCTGATAATCCGGGATGGGAAAGGCGGCCACCTCGCCGTACCAAGCCCGCGAAACCACGGTGGCCATAGCTGAGGCGATCACCAGCGCGGAGAAGGAGGAGATTTCGTAGGTGCCTAAGAGGATGATCTCCGCCGCAAAGAAGACCCCGGCCAGCGGAGCGTTGAAGACCCCGGCCACGCCGCCTGCACAGCCTGCGGCGACATAGACCTTCATCCGCACGCCAGAAACCCGCAGCCGCTGGCCGAACTGCGAGCCGAGCGCGCCGCCGATCTGGGCAATCGGGCCTTCCACGCCAGCGGAATTGCCGCTGCCGATGGTCAGGGCTGTGGCGACTATTTTGATGAAGATGTTCCGGGCCTTGATCACCCCGTTTTCCAGATTGACCTTGCGGAGGAACTGGGTGAAACCGTAGCCGTTGACCTTGCCGGGAAAAAGCAGCGAGAGCGGGATGAGCAAGACCATGCCGCTCATCGGTAGGAGCGGCAGAAGCAGGCTGCGCCAGCCGCCCTCGCCGATGCGCAGCAGCTCATAGCCCTGAACAAAAAGAAGCCTATGCACCAGCTCCAGCGTCTCGCGGAAGAGGATGCTGCAAGCTCCGGCGAGCAGACCGATCACAGCGGCGGTGAGCAGCACGGCGGTCTTCTCGCCGGGGAGAAACACTTTCAGTTTGGCAGGCATGGCAGTCAGCGTCAGAAGATGCAGGGGGAAGCCGCTTCAACTTAGCAGAAAAAATCTTTCCTGCAAGCGGCTTTTTTGCTATTATCAGACCTTTTCTGCCAAGCTGGCCGCTATGCGTCCTGCCTCTGCCGAGCCGCCGAGGCATACGTATGCCTCGGCTTGGTCCCAACAGGTTGGTGCGAAGGGAGGCAAGCAGTTGGCTCAATATGAAGCAACAGGTTGGTCCGACGAGAAGCAACCTGTTGGCCCTGAGAGAAGCAAGTGGTTGCTTCCCGTATTTTCCACCGCTGACGAACGAGCCGCGCATGAGCTTGCACCGAAGACTGAAGAAGATTCTCACGCCTATCTCGCTGCCAGTGCTGTTCTTTGCCGCTGCCATCCTGCTCGGCGCGGTCTTGTTGCACGCGCCCTTCAGCAACGGCACGGGTCGGGTCTCCTTTCTCGACGCGCTCTTCACCTCGACCTCAGCGGTCTGCGTCACCGGCTTGGCAGTTGTTGACACGGGCACGGCCTACAGCCGCACCGGCCACGTCATCCTCATGCTGCTGATTCAGGGCGGCGGACTTGGCATCATGACCTTCTCGACCTTGACCTTGTACTTGTGGAAGAAACGGGTCTCTTTGACGGATAAGATTGCCGTTGGTCAGAGCATTCTCAATAACGCTAACTTTCATCTCGGCAGATTCCTCATCCAAGTCTTTGCTGTCACCCTGCTGATTGAACTCTGCGGGGCAGTGCTCTTGTTCATCAGTGACCCGCAGGGATTCTCGCCTTTCTCAGCATTGTTCCATGCGGTCTCAGCCTTCTGCAATGCCGGATTCTCCCTTAATCCTGATAGTCTAATTGGCTGGCAGGCGAACTGGCCCGTCAACCTGACGATCATGGCCTTGATTGTGTTCGGCGGTCTTGGTTTCTCTGTGCTCATCGAGAGCGCATCCTTTGCCTGCTCACGCCTGCGGAAAAGAAGAGCGATATGGAAAGACGAATGGTACAACAGTCTGGTGCTCAAGACCTCGCTCTTTCTCATTGCTGCTGGCGCGGTGTATCTGTATTTCTCTGAATTCGTCGTCCATAAACCCTATCTTCCTGCCAGCGAGGCCGTGCTGGCCTCGCTCTTTCAATCTGTCACCTGCCGGACAGCGGGCTTCAACACCCTGAACATTGCGGCCATGACCGATGCTTCGCTGCTCTTCATGATCCTGCTGATGTTCATCGGCGGCGCGCCCGGCTCCTGCGCAGGCGGAATCAAAGTGACCACCTTCCGGGTCTTGCACTCCTTCATCATGGCCCAGCTCAGAGGTCGGCATCAGGTGACGCTGGGCAAGTACGCGGTGGACAGCGAGTCGGTCAACAGCGCCTTGACCCTGCTTTTCTTCTCAGTCGCCTTGCTCTTCTTCAGCGTCATTGTCCTCAACTTCACCGAAGGCGGCGGACTCTCGCATCAGCAGACGCAGGGCCGCTTTCTTGAGCTGCTCTTTGAGGCGGTCTCGGCCTTTGGCACAGTCGGCCTGAGTGCTGATCTCACTCCGAAGCTCTCGCCCGGCGGCAAAGTGATCATCATCTGCCTGATGTTCATTGGCAGGCTCGGCCCGCTGGTGCTGCTCAGTTCGGTGCAGTCCTTCGGCACCAAGCTGCTCTACTCCCGGCCTGAAGAGAAACTGTCTATTGGTTGAACCCGGAGCATCATGAAACTGCAAATCGGCATCATAGGCTTAGGCAAATTCGGCCTCAAGTTCGGTCAGACCCTTGTCACCCTTGGCCATGAGGTCTTGGGCATAGAGACTGACCCGGACAAGGTCAAGAATGCGCAGCATCTCCTCACCCAAGTCTTCCTGACCGACGCGATGAGCCGCGAGGCCTTGGAGCAAATCCGTATTCAGGACTTGGAGCATGTCTTGGTCAGCGTCGGCGACTCCATCGCTGCCAGCGTGATGATCACCATGTATCTGAAAGAGCTGGGCGTGGCCAAGGTCTGGGCAAAGGCGATCAACAAAGACCACGAGAAGCTGCTCTACAAGATCGGCGCGGACGAGGTGGTGATCCCGGAGTTCATGGCTGCCAAGCAGATCGCCAGCCGCATCGCCATGCCCGGCTTTATTGAGTATCTTTCCTTTGACCGCTCCATGGCGGTGAAGGAGTTCACCGTCAAGCGCTGGGCGGGCAAGAGCCTGATTGAGCTGAACCTGACCAACACCTTCGGCATTCAAGTCATCGCTGTGCGCCGCAACGGCAGCAAGCGGTATGAGTACATCCCCAAGGCCGACGAGCTGTTTCAGGAGGGCGACAACTTCGTCGCCATCGGCAAGATAGCTCAGATGACCAAGGTTGTTCCATGAGCAGGCCGCGATTTCTCATCGCCGGGCCGGGCCGCTCATGCTATAATGGCCGGGACGGTCAGCAGCGAAGATATTTTCGACATCTGGGAGGATGACAGCGGAGATTATGAGCGAGAACGAGGGGGAAGCGAGGGAAAAATCTTTCTGGCAGCGGCTACGGCGGCCTTTGTTCCGCTCCTCGCCGGACACGGCCCAGCAGCTGGAGCATGAGATTCAGGAGCTGCTGGAGGACGGCGAGGAGCACGGCTTGATCAGCAGCCATGAAGAGCAGCTCATCAACTCTATTTTCAATTTCCGGGCTACAGTGGCCTCGGAGATCATGACCCCGGCGGCGGAAATCATCTCCGCCGACCTCAGCAGCTCGGTGGAGGAGATCAGCCGCCTGATCTGCGAGGAAGGCTACACCCGCATCCCGATTTACAGCGGCAGCCCGGACAACATCGTCGGCATCGTCCACGCCAAAGACCTGCTCCGCATCCTCAGCCGCAGCGGCGGCGCAGCAGCCACGCTGGAGGAGCAGCTCAACCCGCCGGAGCTGATTCCCGAATCCAAGCCGATCACCGAGCTGCTCCGCGATTTCCAGTCCGGCAAGAACCACATGGCCCTTGTCACCGACGAGTTCGGCAGCGTCCGGGGCCTGATCACCTTGGAGGACGTGTTGGAGGAAATCGTCGGCGAAATTGACGACGAATACGACCAAGGCGAGCGGGAGTTGATGCTGAAGGTGGACAGCCAGACCGTGGTTGTCGATGCCCGCATTGACATCGAGGCGGTGGAGCGTCATTTTGACTGCCTGCTGCCGGACGGCCTCTATGAGTCGGTGGGCGGCCTGCTCATCCACTTGCTCAACCGTGTGCCGAAACAGGGCGAGAACGTGACCACGCCGCCCCTGACCTTCAAAGTGCTGACCGCGACCCCGCGCCGGGTCCGCACAGTGAGAATCCGCAAAACATGAGCGACGAGAACGCCCCGAACAGACTCCTGACGTTGGCCGCGCCCGCCGCTGCGGCCCTGCTGTTGTCGCTGGCCATGCCCGGCCCGACCGGCTGGTGGCCGCTGCTCTTTGTCGCCTTGATCCCGCTGCTCTGGGCGGCGCGGCGGCTGCCTCCGGCCAAGAGCTGCTGCATGGGCATGTTTTCAGGTCTGCTCTATCATCTCGGCCTGATATATTGGATCGTCTTTGTCCTCAACCGCTATGGCAACCTTCATGCTTCAGCAGCGGCAGCGGTGCTGCTGCTCTTGGCTGCATACATGGCGGTCTACATGGGCCTCTTCAGCTACTTCATCTCTTGGCTGGCCGGGGGGACGGGCCGCAGCTCCGCCTCTGTCATCCTGCTGACCGCGCCCGCGCTTTGGGTCGGCCTTGACGTGGCACGAGGATGGCTTTTCTCCGGCCTGCCATGGATGGACCTCGGCTACGGCCTTTCCAGCCAGCCCCTGCTGATTCAGGCCGCCGACTTGGGCGGGCATCATCTGGTCACCTTCTGCGTCGTTCAAATCAACGTCCTGATTTTCTGGCTCTTAGACAGAATGTTGAGCAGGGATAAGGCACTGCGGCGGCATTCCCTCTATCCCTTGGCAGTCTTCCTCCTGCTCTACTGCGTCGGCGGCTACTCCATGTTCCGCTGGCGGCAGGTGGAGGCTGCTGCGTCGGCAGCAGACCAGGCGGTCGTGACGGTGGTGCAGGGCAATATTGATCAGAGCGAAAAATGGTCTCCGGCCCGCAAGGAAGAAACTGTGCGCAAATATTTTGCGCTTTCCGGGCAGAGCTTCCGCAACGGCCAGCCCATTGATTTGCTGGTCTGGCCGGAGACAGCCCTGCCTTTCTATCCTTTGCGGGATCCGCTGATGAAACAAGTGAACGACTTCGCCCGCGACCGGCGGGCGCATCTGCTGACCGGCGCGCCCTATTTCAATGTGCTGCCAGAGAAAAAGAGACCTGTGGAATTCTATAACAGCGCACTGATGCTGGATTCCACAGGCCGCCTGACAGACAGGTACAACAAGCAGCATTTGGTACCCTTTGGCGAGTATGTCCCTTTGCGCGACTATCTCTGGTTTGTCAAACCCTTGGTCGAGCTGGTGGGTGACTTCAGTATTGGAACGTCTTCTGAGCCGCTGGAGGCGGAACGGATCAAGGCTGGCGTGCTGATCTGCTTTGAATCGATCTTCCCGGAAATCGCCCGGAAGACCGCCGAGCAGGGAGCGAATCTGCTCGTCAATCTGACCAACGACGCATGGTACGGATACTCCAGTGCGCCGTATCAGTCTTGGGCAATGACCGTGATGCGGGCGGTGGAGAACCGGCGCAGCATGGCGCGGGCCGCCAACACCGGCATCAGCGGCTTTGTCGCGCCGACCGGTGCTGTCATTGCCAAATCAACACTGTTCACGGATGCCGCGCTGACGGAATCTGTTCCCCTGCTGACCGAGCAGACCTTTTTTGTCAAAGGCGGGCATTGGTTCGGCCATGTCTGCCTTGTCTTGGGCGGCATGTTTCTTCTCGTCAATGCTTGGACGAAAAGAATGCGGCGGCGGAACGGAGGCCGGAAGTGAGCAGTCAGAAAGACTACATCGGCGTGAGCCAGTGCGACGACGGTACGTGGCAGTATTCGGTGCGCAAGGCCAGCGGCAAGTTCAAGATCGAAGGCGGTTTCAGCACAGCCAAAGTGGCGGCACTGCTGCGCGACGAATATATCATCCGCCACCAGTTAGACGAGGAGTGCAACTTTAAAGTCAAGCGGATGGCGAAAATGCGGAATGAAGCCTACGAGCAGATGTTCGGCAGGCAGGATTGAATTAAATTTTCAGGAGAATGCGGAACAATGGCTGATTTGACCGAGACTGCGGAACTGCGGCAGAAGATACAGGCGTTGAAGGATAAAATGCTCGCGTTGAAGGAGCATCTTTGACTTGGACAGCAAAAAGCTGGACATTGAACGCTTGGAATCCGACTCGCTGGAGCCGAATTTCTGGAATGATCAGCACAATGCCAAAAAGGTGCAGCGGCAGCTCGGTCAGCTGCAAGAGGTAGTCGGTGGCTGGGAGCTGCATTATCGGCATGTTGAAGAGGCGGAGCTGCTCTTGGACATGGCAATAGAGGAAGGCGACACCGAATCTCTGAACGAGGTCGAAGCCTCGTTGGGGCGGCTGGCCGAGGAGGTTGAGGCCACTGAGCTAGAGTGCATGTTTGACGGCGAGCACGACAGCTGCAACGCTATGCTCACGGTTCATGCGGGTGCGGGCGGCACCGAGGCACAGGATTGGGTGAGCATGTTGCTGCGCATGTACCTGCGTTGGGCTGAATTGCACAGCTTCAAGGCCGATATTCTTGATTATCTGCCCGGTGACGAGGCCGGAGTGAAGTCGGTCACTGTCCTGATCAGCGGCAAGAACGCCTACGGCTACACCCGCTCCGAGGTCGGCATCCACCGTTTGGTGCGGATTTCGCCCTTTGACGCTTCGGGGCGGCGGCACACCTCCTTTGCCTCGGTGATGGTGCTGCCGGAATTGGACGACACCATCGAGATAGACATCAACGAGAAAGACCTGCGCATTGATACCTACCGCTCCAGCGGCGCAGGCGGCCAGCATGTCAATAAGACGGACTCGGCCATCCGCATCACCCATTTGCCGACAAACATTGTCGTGCAATGCCAGAACGAGCGTTCGCAGCTCCGCAACAAGGAGATGGCTATGAAGATGCTGATGGCCAAGCTCTACGACAAGCAGCAGCAGGAGAATTTGCAGGCGCAGGAGAATCTGCACGGCGAGAAAAAGGAGATCGCTTGGGGCAGCCAGATCCGCTCCTATGTCCTTCAGCCCTACCGGCTGATTAAAGACCACCGCACTGGCGTGGAGGTCGGCAATGTTGATGCTGCGCTGGACGGCGATTTGGATCAGTTCATCAAGGCCTTTCTGCTCTGGCAGCCGCGTTAAGCGATGCCGCTGCTGACCAGCCTGCTCATCCTCATCGTCGCGGCACGTCTGCTGGGACAAATTTTTCAGCGCTACGGCCAGCCCTCAATTGTCGGGGAGATGCTGGCCGGAGTGCTGCTGGGGCCGAGCGCGCTTAATCTGATCCACGCCAACGCCGCGCTGGCCAGCATCTCGGAGTTCGCCGTCTTCTTGGTGGTGCTCTCCGCCGGACTGGAGATGAATTTCAAGGATGTTTTCAACGCCCTGTTCAGCCGGGGTATTGTCATCGCCATTCTCGGCTTTGTCCTGCCCTTTGCTGCTGGAACAGCTATCGGCGCGGCCTTTCATCTTGATGTGATGCGCACGGTTTTTCTCGGACTCTGCGTTTCCATCACCGCCCTGCCGGTCACCGTGCGCATCCTGCAAAATTTCAATCTGCTCAACTCGGAAATCGCCCGCTACTCCGTTGCCACGGCCATTTTCAACGACGTGGCCGCCCTGCTGGTGCTTGGGGTGATCCTCAACCTGCCGGAGCAGCCCTCCCTGCGGGCCATTGCGGTTTCCGTCTTCGGTACCGGCTGGAAATTGGTCGCGCTGGGCGCATTGATCCTCGGCTTCAACTGGCAGCTGGAGCAGCTGCCGAAGCGCGGCATACACATTGAAAAAGTCTCGGAAAAATTAGTCGAGATCGTCGGCGGTGAAGCTCTCTTCGGCATACTCGCCCTCTTCGTCCTTGTCTTCGGCTCAATCAGCGAGATGCTCGGCTTTCACTTTGTCATCGGCTCATTTTTCGGCGCACTGCTGATAGACCGGAAATTCTTCCTCGCCTCGCGCTACCATGAGCTGGATCTCACGTTGCGTTCCATCACCGAAGGCTTTCTGGGGCCGGTCTTTTTTGCCTATCTCGGCTTGGAATTTGACATTGACGCGCTGAAGCCGCTCGGTTTTGTCTTTGTCGTGCTGGCGGTGTCGGTGATCTCAAAAGTGCTGGCGGGCTGGCTTGGCGGGCTACTGATCCAGATGCCGCCAACGCAGGCGTTAGGCATCGGCATCATCCTCAATGGGCGCGGGGTGATGGAATTGGTCATCGCCAGCATTGCTTACGAGCGCGGCTTTATCAATCAGGGCCTGTTTTCCACCCTTGTGCTGATGGGCGTGGTGACGACGATGATCACTCCGCTGATGTTCCGCAAATGGATTTTGCCCAAGATGGAGGAATGAAACGATGAATCCAATCTTGACCTCCATCCTCATGCTGACATGCAGCAATGTCTTCATGACTTTCGCGTGGTACGCCCATCTCAAGGAGCTGCACAGCAAACCGTGGATAGTCGCGGCCTTGTTCAGCTGGGGCATCGCCTTGTTTGAATATCTCCTCCAAGTTCCGGCCAACCGCATCGGCCACACAGTTTTGAGCGTTGGGCAGCTCAAGATCATTCAGGAAGTGGTCACGCTGACGGTTTTCCTGCCCTTTTCCGTCTTCTATTTGAAAGAATCCCTGAAGCTGGACTATCTCTGGGCGGGCTTGTGCTTGGTTGGGGCGGTGTATTTCATGTTTCGGGCGAAGCTGTAGGCCGTGCAGTATCTTACGACAGGTTTTCAACGTATCCCAAGATACGTTGAACCGCTCTTTGGAGCCGATGAACATATCTGCGGGGCTGTTCATCAGTATCTGATGCTAAAGAACATGCCGTTGTTCATGAAGGCGCGGATCGAGAACGGCACAGTTGCCTGGCCGGGCAATATAGACATTGCGCCGGAGACGCTTTGGGATTTTTCAATGGCGGTTTAAAGTTATTCTGAGAGAGGTAAAGGGGGGAATGTATGGCTCAAGAATATATGTTGGAATGCAACGATTGCAAAAAATTAGCAGAAGGATACATGTCTCATGACAGCAAAGAGTCGTGTCCGTTTTGCGGTTCAAATAATACAAATATTGGTGTGCATGTCAGGGTTAACATAACTGCTGGGGCGCATGTTACAGCATCTGCGATTGTGTCTATCCCAGATGATGTACCTTCAATTTTGCTACAATCTTTCGTCATTCCTGTCGGAAAGACTACCGAAGGAGTAATAATCAAGGCCGCTCTAGTTCCGTGGCTGGAGATTATAAAGCTGATCGCACAGGATCCAAAAGCAATTTTCCAGATAGATCCAAGGCGGTGGGAAGAAATAATTGCCGCAGCCTATGAGCAGGCAGGGTTCGATGAAGTTATTTTGACACCACGCAGCGGTGATTACGGGCGAGACGTAATCGCTGTCAAAAAAGGGTTGGGCGAAGTTCGCATTATTGACCAAGTGAAGGCCTATAAACACGGTCATCTTGTTACAGCCAACGATGTTCGGGCATTGATGGGCGTTTTGCAAACAGACGGCGCATCAAAAGGATTCTTGACCACGACTTCTGATTTTGCTCCCAAGCTAAAAGATGACCCGCTTATCACTCCTTTTATCCCTCAACGGTTAGGACTCATAAACGGAGAACAGTTAGTCCCAAGATTGCAGGATATAGCAAACAAAAGATGATTGCAGAACACGCCAGAACAGGCAAAACCCGTAGGGGCGGTTCATGAACCGCCTCTTGCCCGTCAGGAGGCCTTTCCTCTTGACAGGCAAGACGGTATCTACGGATTGATATAATTTACACACACCATAGGAGCAAGAAATCATGCTTCCACGCATCAAAGAGCTGCTTCGTACCGCACCGTCCGAGCAGGCGGTTGAGGTGCAGGGCTGGGTGAGAACATGCCGTGACTCCGGCAGCTTGTGTTTCATCGACGTGACCGATGGCTCCTGTCTGGCTGGACTACAGGTGATCGCCGAGCCGAATCTAAGCAACTATGAAAGCGAAGTCCGCCGTTTGAGCACTGGCTGTGCGGTCAAAGTCTGCGGCAGGCTGACCGCATCTCCGGCCAAAGGCCAAGCAGTGGAGGTGCAGGCGGAACGCCTGACTGTGGTCGGCTCGGCAGACCCGGAGATCTACCCTCTCCAAAAGAAGAGGCATAGCGTCGAGTTTCTGCGTTCGATCAGCCACCTCCGCCCGCGCACCAACTCCTTCGGCGCGGTGGCCCGCATCCGCTCTGAGCTAAATTTCGCCATCCACCGCTTCCTGCGCGAGCAGGGCTTCTTGCAGGTACACACGCCCATCATCACCACCTCGGACTGCGAGGGCGCAGGCGAGATGTTCACAGTCACCTCCCTAAATCCTGAGCAGCTGCGCACACCGGAGCCGTTCAAACAGGACTTCTTTGGCCGCAGAGCTGGTCTCACTGTGAGCGGCCAGCTCCAAGCCGAGATATTCGCCCTCTCGCATGGCCGGGTCTACACCTTCGGCCCCACCTTCAGAGCAGAGAACTCCAACACGGCGCGGCACTTGGCTGAATTCTGGATGCTGGAGCCGGAGATGGCGTTCTGCGACCTTACTGGCGACATGGCGGTCGCCGAGGCCCTTATCAAGGATCTGGTCGCTGCGGTGCAGAGCAATTGCGCGGAGGAACTGGAGCTGTTTGAACGCTTTGTCAGTAAGGGCTTGCTGCAAAAGCTGGAGGCAGTGCAGGCGCAGCCTTTTGCCCGGATGACCTACACTGAGGCCGTGGAGGCCCTGCGCACATCAGGCAAGAAGTTTGAATTTCCAGCGCAGTGGGGCAATGATCTGCAATCAGAGCACGAACGCTTTTTGTGCGAGGAAGTGGCGGGCAGACCGCTGATCGTCACCGACTATCCAAAGACCATCAAGCCCTTCTATATGCGCCTGAATGACGACGGCGCGACTGCGGCGGCGATGGACATCCTCGTGCCCGGCATTGGCGAGCTTGTGGGCGGGAGTCAGCGCGAGGAGCGCTTAGAACTGCTGGAGGAACGGATGCGAGCGGCGGGGCTTGATCTGGAGGAGTACAGCTGGTACTTGGACTTGCGGCGATTTGGCTCTGCGCCGCACGCGGGATTTGGTCTCGGCTTCGAGCGGTTAGTGCAGTTTGTCACCGGTATCAGCAACATTCGCGATGTGATGCCCTTCCCCCGCACACCCGGCAGTGCTCCCTGCTGATGAAACAGGGGAAGGACAGGCGGTCTGGCCTGAGGCTCAGGGATAGCGTTCCAGCAGCCGTTTGCGCCAGTAGCTGCTGAAGAGCGCGCCCAAGGGGTTGCTGGCCAGGACACGGTCTTTCACCGCAAGGACTGTGACCGGTGCTTCGGAGTATTTCTGAAAGAGCATGTCGTGGCCGAGGCAGAGGCCAAGCTGGATGTTCAGGTCTGTCTTAGCCCGGTTGAGGATCTTCGCCTGCGCCACCGGGTTGCAGGCGACCTCGAACTGGTCCGGCCTGATCTTGCTCAGGTTGTCGTGCTTGTCCTTGTCCAGTCCGCCGACCTTGCAGCAAACCGACTCGACCGTGAAGACCCGCTTGAAGACCGCCGCCGCCAAGGAGGCCTCTTCCGCCAAGCCAATGCAGAAGGCAAGGCCGAGCTTCTGAAAGCCCATCTGCTTGGAGAACTCAATGATCTCCTCGATCCGGCAGAGGCTGTCGCCGTGCGTCGCACGCAGCTCCTCGCTGAGGTTCTGCCAAGGCTGGTTCTCCGCCAGCTGATGCTCGGAGGAATCAATTTTGCCGCCGGTGCAGTCAAAGCCCTCCTTGCCGCACCGGTTCTTCGGCTGCATTCTGCAATCCGCGCACTGCATTCGTTTCCTCTTTGGTTGAATTGGGCAAAGCCTGCGCTTTCGTCGGCTGCTTGGGCCGCCGCACCGGCAGGACGTGAAAGCTGTTAAGCTGGAAGGCATAGCTGTCTATGCCAAGGGCGAGGCTCACATAAAAGGCGTAATCGGGATACAAATCGCCGACGCTGGATGACCAGTAGTAGAAGGACTGGATGTCAAGCAGTGCCTTGCCTGCCTCCCATTTCTTCTCGCCGCTGACATCTTTGGAGATCTCCAGCAGCTCCTCCCGCGTGGGCAGCCGCCAATCACCTGCCTGCGAGCCGTCCTTCAGGCCGCAGAAGCCGTCGCCAAGGCGGCTGACCGCCACGCGGGCCTCATGCCAGGAGCGGCTGTTTCTGCCGCCGCTCCTGTCCCCCTCGAAGAAGTCGGCGCAGTTGGCGTTTTTCAGCCAGAGCAGGCCAGTGCGGCGGTCGGTCAGAGTGCCGTCGTTATTGTCTTTGAACCGGGCTGGCTTGGCCGCCTCAGCAGCTTCCTGCTTCTTCTCCTCCTCGGCCTGCGCAGACCGCCGGGAAAACAGATCTTTCAGAGGCTTGGCCATGTGCCACTCGGCGGCGGCGGACAGAGGGGAAAAAAGCAGGAGCAACGCGGCAAAGGCGGCTGATTTGGGCATGGAGAGCATGATTTCCTCCTTGAGAAAAGAGATGTCGGCAGCAGCCAGCTTAACAGCTTGCCGCTGTTTTTCAAAGCGGAAAGAGCGGCTGGCCGGGCTTGAAAAAACAGGCTGGCGCAGGTATGCTGCATCTGCGCATTCGTGCAGCCTCTTGTCATGCGCTGCGGAGAAAGGCAGGAGGCTGACTGTCAGACGGCCAGCCTCCTGCGCGTCTGACGGCCAGCCTCCTGAGCGTCAGCCTCACAGCCTCCTGCGCGTCGCCGCGTCAGTCTGCTGAGGATGCGTCAGGCAGAATCGTTTCCATCCATCACGCAAGGAGGGCATCATTTCCATCGTCGGCCATGCAGCAGGATTGAAGAGCGGCCAGCTCCGGCAGCTGGAGCTGCTGCTCAAGAAGAAGATCAGCCCGGACGAGGTGATCAGCCGGGAAGCCGCCCGCAGTCTGGCAGCCTTGTCCATAGAGCTGAACCGCCAGCTGGGCCTGCTCATCCAGCGTTCCGGCCTGGTCGAGACCGTCATTGTCGGCGACCACGACCGCATCGTGATCCCGGTTTTGCAGAACGCCCGCAGCGGCGGCGGCAGGCTCTGCGGCCTGCGCTGCATCCACACGCATTTCAGCACCAACGGCCCGGACGAGGAGGACATCATGGATCTGGTCTGCCTCCGTCTGGATTTGATGGCCGTGCTGACGCTCAGCAACGGCCAGCCGGACTTGCTGCGCAGCGTCCATATTCAGCCGGAGCGCGGCGGCGGCCAAGGCTGGCAGCTGCTGGAGCCGTTCCGCCCGGCCGAGGAAGCCTTTTCCTGCCTCAGCCTGATCGAAGGCCTTGAAGAGGAGCTGGCCCGCAGCCAGCCGCTGCGCGCAGTGGACAAGGGGCGCGACCGGGCCATCCTTGTTTCGGTCAGCAGCGGCTCGCGCGGCCTGGCGGCGGAGTCCATGCTGGAGCTGGCCGAGCTGGCCCGCGCCGCTGGCGTGGATGTGGCGGAGCGGGTGATGCAGCAGCGCGGCAAAGCGGATCCGCGCTTCATCTTGGGCCGGGGCAAGCTGATGGAAGTGATGCTGACGAGCATCCGCAGCGGGGCTGATCTGCTCATTTTCGATCAGGAGCTGACCCCCTCGCAGGTGCGCTCGATCACCAGCCGCACCGACCTGCGGGTGATTGACCGCACCCAGCTCATCCTCGACATCTTCGCCCGCCGCGCCCGCTCGCGGGAGGGCAGGCTGCAAATCGAGATGGCCCAGCTCAAATACCTGCTGCCCTTTCTCGCCAGCCGGGACGACGCGCTCTCCCGCCTCACCGGCGGCATCGGCGCACGCGGCCCTGGCGAGACCAAGCTGGAGATTGACCGCCGCCGGATCAAAGACCGCGTCGCCCGCCTGAGCGACGAGCTGAAGGAGGTGGGCCGCCAGCGGCAGCATCGCCGGAGCCGCCGCCGCAAGCACGAGGTGCCGGTGGTTTCGCTGGTCGGCTACACCAACGCGGGCAAATCCACCCTGCTCAACAGCCTGACCGGCGCGGACATTTTTGCTGAGGACATGCTCTTCGCCACCCTTGATCCCACCTCGCGCCGCTTTCGTCTGCCCGGCGGGACAGAGGCGGTGCTGACGGACACGGTGGGCTTCATCCGCAATCTGCCCGCCGAACTGCTGAAGGCTTTCGCCTCGACGCTGGAAGAGCTGCACGAGGCGGATCTGCTCCTGCATGTGATTGACGCGGCCAATCCGGCCTGGCCGCAGCAGGCCGAGACTGTGGACAGTCTCATGCGCGAGCTGGAGCTGGAGCAGATTCCCTGCCTGCGGATCTACAACAAGATAGATCTGCTGCCAGACGCGCTCCTGCCGCCGCAGATTGCTGAGGCTGAGGACGGCCTTTGCCTCAGCGCGAACAGCCCGGCAGGGCTGGCTGGGCTGAGGGAGCGGATTGAGGCACTGCTGGCGGCATGAATTGTTCATTTCCCTTCCGCCGCTTTTTCGGGTACACTGTCTAAAATTCCTTTGCGCCGCGCCGCTGCGGCCAGCAATTCAACCAACTGAGTGCAAGCATGATTGAAATCACAGATCTGGCTGTAAAGAACGTCAAGGACTACTTGGATCAGAACAAGATCGAGTCCGCTGTCCGCATTTCCATGATGTCCGGCGGCTGCTCCGGCCCCAGCCTGAGCCTGTCCTTGGATGATGTTAAAGAAAACGACACGACCGTGGAGAAAGACGGTGTTAGCTTCCTCATGGACAAAGGCTTGTCCGAAACCTGCGGCGCGGTGAAGGTTGATTTCATCGAGTCCTCCGGCGGCTGCGGCTGCTCCGGCGGTGGCTTCACCATCACCTGCGAGAAGCCACTGCCCGGCGCGCGCAGCGGCGGCTGCGGCGGCTCCTGCTCCTCCGGCGGCTGCTGCTGATTCTTCCACACAGGGGCGGGCTGCCCGCCTGCCCCTTTCCCCCCGCGTTTTCAATACCAGCGCAACACATTTGATTTATTTGTGTTATTTATGGGGGGGGGTAAAATTGATCTTGTTAAGATCGCGTCAGAAATGTTATATCTCTGTTCAGACTGCGGCCAGCCGCCCATTTTTTACGTTTGAATCAGGAGAGAACACATGTTTGCAGCATCTGACGCGGCAGTGGAAACGCTTGCCTCATACCTGCGCGAGCAGGGCATAAGCAATCCTGCTGTCCGTATCACGCCGATGGCCGGGAACTGCGCCGGGCCGCATCTGCGGCTCAGGATCGATGAGGCGAAAGAAAACGACCGCGTGTTCGAGTGCGGCGGCATTACCTTTGTTGTTGCACAGGCCCTGCTGGCCGAATGCGGCTCCATCACAGTGGAATTTGCTGAAAGCCAAAGCCCCTGCTGTTGCAGCGGCGGCTGCGCCGGATTCCGCATCAGCGGCGAAAAAAAGTACCCCTTCGCCGGGCGGTGCTCGCAAGGGCCGAATAGCTGCGACCTGCGCTGCGGCAAGCAGCCTCCAACTGCATCCGCCCTCTGAAACCTGCTTGCCTTTCCGCTGTAAAAACCGTAGAATGAATGACGGCTCCGCCGCCGCGTCGGCGGAGATGCCTCCCTGAACAAGGCAGCTTCTGCCTCATCGTGTCTTCAACTCTTTGGTCTTGTGCTATGATGATTGATCTGAAAGCCGCTGCTCTGCTCTTGGCCTGCGCTGTATTTGCCGCCGCTCCTGCCTCCGCTTTTCAAGGAGGGGCGGACGGCTGCGGCGCAGGCAGCTGCAAGGATTGCCACGCCCTCAGCAAACAGGAAGCCGCAACCCTGCTCAAAGGCAAGGTGGGTGAGGTGCTGGATGTCAAATTCAGCGAAGTGCCCGGCCTCTGGGATGTAGATGCGGTCTATGAGGGCGAGAAAATTCCGCTTTATCTCGACTTCTCAAAGAAGTACCTGATCAGCGGCAACGTGATCAAATTGGACACCAACGTTGACGTGACCGAGCGGAAGTATGTTGACATGAACCGGATTGATGTCAGCAAAATCCCGCTGACCGACGCAATCGTGATCGGCGATCCGAAAGCCGCCCGCAAGATCATCGTCTTTGACGACCCGGAGTGTTCCTTCTGCAAGAAGCTGCACCCGGAGATGGAAAAGGTCGTGGCCGGTCATCCTGACATCGCCTTCCTGATCAAGATGTATCCGCTTCCCTCGCATCCTGGCTCACTGCCCAAGGCTAAAGCCATAGTCTGCGCCAGCACGAAAGGCGACAACGCCCGCGCCGTCACCATGCTTTCCGACGCGCTGAACGGCAGGCCCGTGCCTGCGCCGGACTGCGCGACCGATCAAGTAGAAAAGAACATCGCCTTGGTCAAAGAACTGCGCATCGTCTCGACCCCGACCTTGATCATGCCCGACGGACGGATTATCCCCGGCTACAAAGAGGCGGCCAAGATCGTCGAGGTTTTAGAAAACAAATAACGGCGCACTGTTCCTGCCGCCAGCTGGTCTGATCTGCTCTGCGGGTCAGACCTTCTTTTTTCTGACGCACATGAACCGCGAACTGAGCCTCGGTTTTTCTCCCTGCCCCAACGACACCTTCATCTTCTGCGGCTTGGCGCAGGGAAAAATTCCGCTTCGCCGCGTCCGCTTTGCCGCGCCTTTGCTGGAGGACGTGGAAACCCTCAACAGCTGGGCCATGCAGGGCCGTCTTGACGTGACCAAGCTCTCCTTTCATGCTCTTGGCCATGTGCTTGACCGCTACACGCTGCTGGATTCCGGCGCGGCTCTGGGCAGAGGCTGCGGTCCGCTTTTAATCACAGCGCAGGCTGTCGGCGATCCTGCCGCGTGGACTGTCGCCATTCCTGGTCAGCTCACAACCGCCGCGCTGCTGCTTCGTCTTTTTTTGCGTCAGCCTTGCCGCACCGTGATCATGCGTTTTGATCAAATCATGGAAGCTGTGCTCTCAGGAAAGGCGGACGCAGGCGTGATCATCCACGAAAGCCGTTTCACGTATCAGGAGCGCGGGCTACGCTGCGTGCAGGACTTGGGCGCATGGTGGGAAGAGGAAACCGGTCTGCCCATCCCGCTTGGCTGCATTGCCGCCCGCCGCAGTCTGCCTGCGGAGATGATTGAGGAAATCGAGCAGTCTGTCGAGGCAAGCATCTGCTGGGCGCAGGCGGATCCAGCGGCCTGCTTGCCATACATCCGTCAGCACGCCCAAGAATTGGACGAGGCGGTGATTGCCGCGCATGTCGGCCTGTATGTGAATGATTTTTCCCTGCGGCTGGGCGAGGAAGGCCGGGCTGCGGCGCAGGAGCTGCTGAAACGTGGCCGCGAGGCGGGAATCTTCGGACAGATGGACAGCAATTATTCAGCGAAGTCCATGCTGTGGTGAGGAAATTGAGGATTTTTTTTTAATTTCTGATAAAATCAGGCGTTGAAGCCGCAGTTGTCAACTAAGAGCACCGGGGGAGCTATGGGAACAAAAAAGAATTGCTGGGAAATCAAGAAATGCGAACGGGAGCCGGGCGGGGCCAAGGCAGCTGAATTCGGGATATGTCCGGCAGCGGACGAACGGCGGGCCGACGGCATTCATGAAGGCAAAAACGGCGGGCGCTGCTGCTGGGTCATTGCGGGCACACTCTGCAAGGGCGCAGAGGCGCAGGGTTCCTATCTTGAAAAATTTTGCAGCGACTGCCACAACTGCGAATTCTACAGCAGCGTCAAACGGGAAGAGGAGCCGCGCTTCAAGATCGGCCTGACCATCCTCAAGGAGATGAAAAGCCGCAGCAATTGAGCGGAGGCAGAACGAGGAAAAGGCCGTGTCCTCTGTGGGGACACGGCCTTTTTTAATCTGCTCAAATTGCGGCGTGTGCAAGAGGTCTCTTTTTTCACCAAGACCGTTGGGCCGATCTGATCCGCACCGGATTGTTCGCTCCGCTTGCAAAGAGAGCGGCATTCAGCGCGTCTTTTGCGTTTTTCTTTGCTGTTTCAGGGGATTGAAATATGCGATCTGCGCTGGCAAACGCCTCGTTGTACGCTTGAATCAAGCCGATTTCAATTGAAATCAGGGCAATTCACATTGAAATCAGGCCGATTTAAGTGTGAATCGGGGCGATTTCAGTTGAAAACGGGACGATTTCGATTTGAATCGGGGCGATTTCGATTGAAACCGGGCCGTTTTACATTTGAATCAGGCTGATTTCAACTGAAAACGGGACGATTTCGGTGTGAATCGTGTCAAAGTCAATTTGAATCGGGGCAATTTCGATTGAAACCAGGCCGTTTCAAATTTGAATCAGGACGATTCCAACGTGAAACGGGTCAAAGTCAATTGACTTTGACCCGATGAAAGCGGGGAACCGGGCAGCCGCAAAAGGTTTTTTGATTCAGGAAAAAAGAATCAGTTCTTGGCTGATGCGATTTCCTGATGATGGAAGCTCTTCAGGGTGCTGATTTCCTTCTCCAGCTTGTCAGTGGAGGCCAGCACAATCACCGGCAGGGCGTTCTCCTGCACGCCAAGGTAGAACTCTTTGGCCACCGGCCAGAACTGATTGATCTTAGCCACGCTCTCCTTGGCAAGATCAGAGTAGCCGTCATAGCTGTTGATCTTGGCCAAGCTCTTCTCAAAGTCCTCAACCGCTTTTTGCAGCTGAACCACGTTGTTGTGGTCTTTGAAGCCGGCCTTGTGAGCTATGTAGTACTTGTTGACCCGCTCCAGCAAGAAAAGCTGGTTCTCCACTTCCGCCAGCATTCCCGCTTCCCCTTTGGCTCCCTTGCCGTACACGCCGGAGAGGAAATCCGCTCCTTCGAGCAGCGATTCGCTGAAGTCGATCATCAGCGCGCCAGTTGCCGGGCTGTAGGGCTTGGCCAAGGCTTTGTCCAGCTCATCGCGGGTGTAGGAAAGGAAAATGGCGATATTTTTCTCTTCCTTGCTGTTCCCCGCTTTGATGCCGTTATGGAGCTTGAGGATGTCTTTTTTGATCTGGCTCAGACTCTCCTGCAAATCAGTGTCCGCATGGTCGGCGCGGATGTCCAAGTGCTTGTAGAAATACGCCTTGGCGATCTTCTGACTGCTGATGCTCACGTTCTGGGCAGATGTCATCATCTCCACATCGACATCAGCTGCCGCTTGTCCGACTGGCAGAACGAAGAAAACTGCCGCTGCTGCCAGAACCTTCAAAGAAACTGTCTTCATGCTAATTCCTCCTCTTTTGAACGCATGATTACTGTGAACTTGTCAAACCACCCCTGTTGCTCCTCTGCAACCGGGGTGAAATAACCAGACACGCTGCCCTCAACTAATTTCTGCTCCATTTTCAGGATTTCCCGCAGCGCATCAAAAATCTTGCTGGCGTTCTCCTCTGCAACAGAGGGCATGAAACGGCCAGACTTGCTCTTGGCCAGCACACTGAAGGCGATGAAATCATTTTCCGTGGTCTTCAGCTTGTCTTTGATCTCTTTGGAAACCAGCTTCTCGTCAGCGGCAAGCAATTCTTGATAAATTTTCTCGGTTTCATCAACAACCTGCTTCACTTCCGTCTCATAGTCAGCATCAGAAACACCCCACGCCTTCATCAGATACAAGGCGGCCATGCGCTGTGATTCCAATCCCAGCTCGGCCACCAGCACCACGTCATGCTCGCCCTCAATGCCGGTGTCCTTGGCCACGTCTTCCGCCACTTGCTGGCAACGCACGGTGTATGCCTCCACCTTCTTGCGCAGCTCGCTCATTTTCGCCTTGTTCGGGGTCTTCTCGAATTCTGGTTTGATTTCAGCCCAAGTTTTTGCCACTTCATCAATCTCGGCGGTCAGCTTGTCATTCAGCTTGTGGCTTTTAAGATCGGTGAAATATTTATCCACCGTCTTGATGTTCTCATTCAGATCCTTTTGGGGATCATGATAGGTCACACCCATGCCGACCAGCGCGTAGTCTTTGAGAATCCGCTGCGAATACATGCAGATGTCAGAAATTTCATGCACATCCTGCGCGGAAGCGTTGGCCGACACTTCCGAGCAGAACAGCGTCAGCGCGGCGGTTAGCAGATAAAAGAATTTTTTTGATGCGGGTTGCTGGTTCATGACTTTTCTCCTCCAGATGAATTATTCAGCACAGAGCGACCTGTCGCCGTCCTGTTGTTTCTGCAAGCATTGGTTGCTGATCTGCTCATGCTAAAACCGTGCCAGTTTTTCATTTAATATTAAAATCGCGTTAAACATATTGATTTCACTGTAAAAAAATTTTTATTTGTATATGTTTGACAATGAGAATGATTCCTGTTCGGTGTAAACTGAGTAATAATTACTCAGTTTAGATGCGCAACTGAGTAATTATAGCCAAAGCAGTATAAAATGACTACACTGTGTGTATGGCATACTCAATAGATTTTCGTCGGAAGGTCTTGGAG
>JAABPV010000019.1:0-2286 GCA_011391865.1 Desulfobulbaceae bacterium
CCAAGACCTTCCGACGAAAATCTATTGAGTATGCCATACACACAGTGTAGTCATTTTATACTGCTTTGGCTATAAGTCGTCAGTTGAATAAAATCAACGGGCTGGCAATCGAACTGCGTAACTCCTAACCAATATGTTTGACAACTGGCGGCATGATTGTATATCTTTACATATATCAGGAATCGCAGAGATGCTTCCGTCAACAGTCAAATTCGACAAAATAAGGTACCACCATGCAAGAGAAAAAGAACGAGATCCCCCCTGCCCTCCCTCAGTCTTCTGACCGCCGAACAATTCTGAAAAAAACCGCAGCAGTGTCTGCCGCGCTGGCTGGCTACTCCGTCCTGCCTGCCCGCTGGATCAGCCCTGAAATCACCTTGGCCACCCTGCCCGCTCATGCGCAGACCAGTCCTCCTGTCGGAGGTCCACAAACTACCCCTCCTCCGCAAACTCCTCCTCCGCCAGCGAGCTGCCATGTGATCACGGTTAAGAATTCAGGAGCCTCTGTTGACATGAACGGCGAACCAGTGACAATCAACATCAGTCAATATACAGCCTGCGGCGGGACAAGCAACGGCAGCTTCTCGCTAGCTCCAAGTCAAAGCAAGACAATCAGCGTGAAACCGGGCACCGGATTTACTCTTGACCTAGGCTCTGCCATACGGGCGCAAATAAAATTTAACGGATCAGGCAGCCACCCGGCAATCAGCTGGAAGCAGCCAGACCCATTGTCTGGCACTGTGAAAATCTCTACAGGTGGCAGCCCAGCAACTGTTACAATGGAAGTCACCACTGTGCCTTAAAAATCAACAGCCCGCCAGCATCCCACTGACGGGCTGGCCTTTTTGCTCTACCACGTCACCATGTAGCAGGAGAGCGTTTGTCCTTCCATGTACCGCGCTGCATGGACTCCGCCTCCCTTGCCTTGAACGGCACCGGAGGCAGCCTGTTCCGGCTGCTTCGGCGCGGCTCACGAGTCTCGACACGCTGAACGCGGTCATTCACCCTTCCCGCCACGCTTTGCCCGATAGCGCAGCCAGAGTTCCTCGGCCACGACTTTCAGGTTGATGCCAAAGCCGAAAAGCTCTGGCTCGGCCTTGAGATTCTTGCCTACCACATCAAGAAACGACTCCTTGTCCTGCGCCTCGCCGCCTGCTTGCGCCAGAATCTTCAGCATCTTCTCGTCATCCACTGTATCCAGCAGCTCACGCACCTTGTACACCTTCTTGGAGCCTTCCGGGGTGTAGGTTTCCTGCTTCAGCTCAAGCAGGGTGCGAAGATGCTCGCAATCAACGGTGCGCTCCGCGTCATCAGGCATAGGCACGCGCTCACTCACCTTCAAGCCAGCAAAGCCGCTGTTGATTTCCCGCAAGGCGAGCATGATCACAGTGAGGAAGGCTTTGCGCTGCGTGCCTGTCACCTCGATATGAATGCGCCTCGCCTCGACATCCGCTTTCACCGCCGCTGTTGCCTCAAGCAGAGGATTTGCCAAGACAACGCCGCTCCGCCAGCGCAGCTTGTCCTTGATCTCGTGGTGCCGCTTGACGATGAAGCGCGGCATGACCGAGGGCGGCAGGAAGTCCTCATAATGGAGGACAAAGCGGAGCGCATCCTTGCGCTCGAAATCAAAGGACGGCTCTGACACATCCAGAAGCTGGGGCAGAAGAACCTCCTTGGCATTCAGTTCGTAGCACAGCTCGAACTTCTTCATCAGGTTGATGATGAAGATATAGTCGTTCCGTTCATAACGGTATTCGTCGCCCTCCTGCCATGCCAGTATCTCCTTGAGCGCATCCAGCCTGAGCAGCCCTTTGCCTGCGGCAATCAACTCGGCATTGATAATCTTATACACCGCGCCTGTCACCCACTTGGGATCAAGGATGTTATTGCCGTCCAGCTCAAATTCGTCAAAGTGAATGACAATGCCAAGATCGTGCAGAAAAGCGGCCAGCACATTGCGGCTGATCTTGCCGCTCACGCCTGCTTCCCGGCAGACCGCCTCGAACTGCTCATAACTGATGCGCGGCTCGTTCATCTGCTCCAGCCGCGCTTTGGCCCGGAACCAGCTCGTGGGCCATTCATTCTTGGTCAACGGGACGTTGTTCAGCTCCTCGCACAGTGCTTGCTTGAAGGCTTCGATGCCGTTGCCGGTGTTGCAGGAAGTCTTCCAGAAGCCCTTGATGAACGGGTATTTCTCTTGCAGAAAACGCCGGTTGAGATCAAAGCCGGGATTGGTGTCGTACTTGTTGAGCACAACTAAGACCGGCGAGCCGCCGCCGAAGCTCT
>JAABPV010000019.1:2384-19929 GCA_011391865.1 Desulfobulbaceae bacterium
GGCCGGTTGAGATCAAAGCCGGGATTGGTGTCGTACTTGTTGAGCACAACTAAGACCGGCGAGCCGCCGCCGAAGCTCTCAATGTAGCGCAGCCAGTATTCGGGCCGCTCATCCCGCCTGCCATCAAGGACAAGGACGTACAGGCTGCGGCGCGAAAGGAAAAACTGGTGCGTGGCGTGCATGATCTCCTGACCGCCAAAGTCCCACAGCTTGCAGCGGACATGCTGGCTGCCGGTGTCGAGCTGCCAGTCCTTGATGCGGATGCCGTGCGTGGTGGTCTCGTGCGGATCGAACCGCTCGCCGCGCAGGCAGCGGGTGAGCGAGGTCTTGCCCGATGCGCCTTCGCCTATAAGGATGATCTTGACCTCTGCTAATGTCTGCCCGCCTTCTTCGAGGGAGGTGAAGTATTCGCGTATGGCGTGGATGCCTTGGACAGCGAGTTCGTAAGGTGGGGAGATAAGGGGGTTGTCGTGAAGATAAAGCTCTTTTAGGTTGGCTAGCTGGATGATCTCTGGCGGCAGGCTGGTAAGCTGGTTGTCGTAGAGGTAAAGCGACGTAAGATTCTTTAGCTGAAAGAATTCTGGTGGCAGGCTGGTAAGCTGGTTACCGCCGAGGTTAAGCTCGGTGAGCTGCTTTAGCTGAAAGAGTTCTGGCGGCAGACTGGAAAGCTTCAACTCGCTAATTCCAAGCTCGGTGAGATTTTTCATCTGAAAGAGTTCTGGCGGCAGGATGGCAAGCTGGTTGTTGAAGAGGTAAAGCTTGGTGAGATTCTTTAGCTGAAAGAGTTCGGGTGGCAGACTGGAAAGCTTCAACTCGCCAATTCCAAGCTCGGTGAGATTCTTCATCTGAAAGAGTTCTGGCGGCAGGATGGCAAGCTGGTTACTGCTGAGATAAAGCGAAGTTAGCTGCTTTAACTGAAAGAGTTCGGGCGGCAGCTCAATTAATCCTTGTCCTCTAAGGTCAAGATCTGTTGCCCCTGTCTCCGCAGCCTCTTTAATCAGCCGAAACGCTTCTTCTTTGCTCATTGCCTTGTTCCTCCGTGGGTGTTATTGCCGTGTGGTGTAGGGGCGATTCGCGAATCGCCCCTACCTTGCCGCCGCGCAAGCTGTAGGGACAATTCATGAATTGTCCCTACAGCTTGCCATCATATTTGCGTCCGTCCTATCTTCATCCGCCTTTGCAAACTGAGAACCATAGCCTATGCACGGTGCAAAACATAGCTTATGCACGGTGCTCTGCATAGCTTATGCTCATGTCGAAACATAGGCTATGCTCGATGGGAGCATAACGTTATCCTCTGTACGAGCATAAGCTATCGAGGCAGTCTCGATAAGCTGTCCGAGCATGGCTGCATAGCTTATCGAGCGCGGCTGCACAGCCTGTCGAGGATGCCTACAACAGTGCTTCGAGACTGCCGGGCAGCCTGTGGCGAAAGGGAGAGCTGAAGGAAGGGGCGCGGCTCAGGCAGCCGCTGGCGGGAGAGGCTGCCTGTACTGGCCGCCTCTCCGCATCAGGCAGGAGGCAACGAGGCTACCACGTCACCATGTAGCAGGAGAGCGTGCGGCCTTCTTCAAGGTCTTTGCCCTCCATGTAACGCTGCATGGACTCCGCTGCCACCCTGCCTTGATAGACGGCCTTGGCTGCGGTCTGCGGGCCAAGCACGTCATCACCACCGGCAAAGATCCACGGCACCGAAGTCTGGAGGGTGCGGGGATTGACAGTGTAGGTTCCCCAGGATTCCAGCTTGATATGAACGCCCCGGTCAACCTCATGCTCGACGTTCTGGCTGATGGCAGGAATGACTGCGTCCGCCTCAATGATGAAGTTCGAGCCAGCCTGCTCCACGGGACGGCGGCGGCCTGATGCATCCGGCTCGCCAAGCCCCATGCGGACGCACTCCAAGCCGGTCAGCTTGCCGTCAGCATCCGCGTGCATCTTGACCGGGGCAGCCAGGAACTCAATCCGCACGCCTTCCTCTTCCAAGTGCCGCACTTCCTCCTTGGAAGCAGGCATCTCCTCCTTTGTGCGGCGGTAAAGGATGAAGACCTGATCCGAGCCGGTGCGCAGCGCGGTGCGGGCCACGTCAATGGCCACGTTGCCGCCGCCCACGACCACGACTTTCCTGCCGATGTTCATTTCCTCGCCAGTCAGCACACGGCGCAGGTAGTCAACCCCGTGCAGCACGCCTTTGGTCTTCTCCTCGCCCTCGATGCCCAGCCGCTTGCCCTCGTGCGCGCCAACACCAATGAAGACCGTGTCATAGCCCTCTTCCCGCAGTTCGTGCAGCGTCTTGTCCTTGCCAATGGTCACACCGAGCTTGATCTCCACACCGCAGCTCTTCAGTGAAGCCAGCTCCGCACCGATGATGTCGCGGGGCAGGCGGTAGTGCGGGATGCCGACTGAGAGCATCCCGCCAAAGACCGGCAGTGCCTCGTAGATCGTGCATTTGTAGCCCTGATGCGCGAGCAGATACGCGGCGGTGATGCCTGCCGGGCCAGAGCCGACAATCGCGGCCTTACGTCCGTTCGGCAGGGCGCAGGCATGGGACATGGGCCTGCGGTGAGCAACCATCCAGTCGGTGAGGTAGCGTTCCAGCATCCCGATGGCCACTGGCTCGCTGCTCTTGCCGCGCACGCAGCTGCCCTCACACTGGAACTCGTGCGGGCAGACGCGGGAGCAGACCGAAGGCATGGTGCTGGTCTCACGCACCTTCCAGTAGGCTTCCTCGAATTGCTTCTCCCGCAGCAAGCCAATGAAGCCGGGGATGTCATTGCGTATCGGGCAGCCCTGCACACAGGCAGGCTTCTTGCATTGCAGGCAGCGGTTGGCCTCCAGCAAAGCCGTTGCCTCGTCATAACCGGCGGTCACTTCAGCAAAGCTCTTGATCCGTTCCGCAGGAGCCAGCTCCTTGGGATGCTGGCGGGGAATGGCCATCCGTTCTTTGGTGTTCATGGGCATCTCCTAAATTGGTTCAAAAGGGCAAGGCAGGGGCAGCCCCTGCTACTCATTTTCTATGAAGCGCACCAGAGCATTCCTGCTCATGTAGCCAGATTGTCTTTTCACACCGCTCTTGTTCGTCAGCTTGATGACATGGGGAACGCCGTCGATGCCGAACTGCGCAGCCTTCTCCCGGTTCTTATCCCAGTCCACGTCGTAGAAGGCAACATGCGGGTAGAGCTTCTTCACCTTCTCATACTCAGGCTTCATCGCCTGACAAGGCGGGCACCAATCGGCGTAGAACTTGAACACCTTGATGTCTTGGCCTTTGCCGTAGTCGGCATTGGCTGGGAGGTCTTGTTCTGGGCCGCAGCCGTGGAGGAGCACTGCTGCGAGAATGGTCAGTATGATGCGTCGGATTATTGTCATAAAGAAGATGCTGCTGTTCCTGTTAGTGTGCTTGATGTTTATCTGCCGCAGCCAACGTCAGCTTCCGCAAGGCGGCAATGAACTGCGGATCGTCGTTCAGTCCGGGCGTGGACTCAAGCCGCATTCCCAGCCCTTGCGCCATGTCTTTGTAGAGCATGTCAATCTCGTACAGCGTCTCAATGTGATCGGAGACAAAGGCAATAGGCACCATCAGGATGTTTGTGCAGCCTTCAGCGGCGAGCTGGCGGAGCATAGACGGCGTGGACGGCTCCAGCCACTGCACCGGACCGCTGCGACTTTGGAAGCAGAGCCTGCCCTGCTGGCCGGTGCGCTGCTCCACCGCAGCAATGGTCTGGCGGATTTCCTCCACATAAGGGTCGCCTTCGTCAATGAACTTCTGCGGCAGGCTGTGTGCGCTGTACACCACCTGCGCCGTGCCGCCGAATCTGGCTAACCCAGCTTGGATGCGGGCGGCCAAGCAAGCGATGTAATCCGGCTCGTCCGGCCAAGAGCGGATTTCCTTGATAGGCAAATGTAGGCCCAGCTTCTGGTTCTGTTCGCGCAGATCGGCAAAGGAGGAGCCGCTGGTGGCCTTACAATAGTGGGGATAGAGCGGCAGGGCGATTAGCTCTGTTACCCCAGCGGCGGACAGCTCCATCAGCGAAGCAGCGGCGAAAGGGTGCCAGTAGCGCATCGCAGGCCGGACAATGAACGCGCCGTCCGCAGCCAGCACCCGCTCCAAGGCCGCCGCTTGCTTGGCGGTGATGGCCGCGATGGGCGAGCCGCCGCCGATCTTCTGATAATTCGCCATGCTCTTCGGCGCACGCCGCCAAGCGATCAGAGCGGCTAACGGCTCTTGCAGCCAGCTCGGCCCAAGGCGGATGATCTGCCGGTCGGAAAAGAGCTTGTATAAAAAAGGGCGGACATCGGCCTGCTGCTCAGGCCCGCCCATGTTCAGCAGCAGCACTCCGGTTTTTCTCTCCATTTTTCCGCCTGCGGCTCAATTTGAGGATCAGATGCAGGCAGCGTACACGGATTCCGCCGCCAATGTCAAGCGAATGTCATTTTTAAGCCTTGCCTGCCGCGCATTCAATGTCTATAATAACTGTATGGTAAGACTGATTTTCACCGCCGGGCCGCCAGCATCTTCCGCTGGTGCCACACAATCCTTTCCTGTTCCGTCCTTTCCGCAGATGCCGCATTGCTGCTTTATCTTCGGCCAGACCATTCAGGAGGACACCGCCATGATTGCACGATGAAAGAAGACCGCAGCAGCGTTCTGCTGCGCAACCAAAGGCAGCGGCATGGGGTCGCTGACGCTGAGAACTTGGAGGAAATATGGATCTGAAAGTTGAGACCAGAAATCTTGACATGCGCGCAGGCTGGCAGGAGAAGATCGAAGAAGAACGCGAGAAGCTGATCCGGCACTACGCAAATCTTGTTCTTCACCTGCGGGTCAGCATCGAAGCCAAGCCCGGCTACAAAGAGGGCGGCTACGAGGTCAGTCTGGTCGCATCGGTGCCCAACGACACTGTGGTGGTCAAGCGTTGGGGCGAGAAAGTGCATACTCTGCTGGTGGAGACTTTTGATGTCCTCGGCCTGCAGCTCAAAGATATAGTCAGGAAGAAGCACGATCACAAGCACGAGGCCAGCGTCAAGGTGCTGGGCGGCGCGCCCGGCGACACGCGGGGCACGGTGCAGCGGGTCTTTGACGAGTACGGCTTCATCATGACGCTGGACAATCAGGAGGTTTTCTTCCATGCCAACGCCCTCAAGGAACTGAGCATGAACGACCTTGAGGAAGGCGCGGCGGTTTGTCTGGCTCTGGAGGAAGGCGAAAAGGGCCTCCAGGCCGCTTGGGTGAAGGCGGCCTGATGCGTTTCACGTAGGGGCGGTTCGCGAACCGCCCCTACAGCAGCCCCTGCCAAATGGCGGGGGCTTTTTTTATTGTCAGGCGGGCAGAAAATTGGTTTGATGATGTTGTGTCAATGCCCTTCGGCTCCGCTCAGGGCACTGTCAAGCACCCTGAGCGGAGCCGAAGGGTGGCCGTGACCGCTTTCCTCCAGCCCTGCCGCAGAGCGCATTATGAACTTGCTGAATATACAGTTTCCCAAGGTGGATTCCGCCTGCCTTGAGCAGGCATACCGTGACGGAGCAGAGGCTTCCGCTCCCTTGCAGACAGAGGAAAAGGCCCGGCTCTGCGCTGAGATCACCGCCTTGCTGCGCGAGAAGAACGCGGTGCTGATCGCTCATTACTACACGCCTGACGCTGTGCAGGAACTGGCGGAGAGCACCGGCGGCTGCGTTGCAGATTCGCTGGAAATGGCCCGTTTTGGCCGCGACCATGCCGCGCAGACCTTGGTGGTGGCCGGAGTTCGCTTCATGGGCGAGACCGCGAAAATCCTCAGCCCGGCCAAGCAGGTGCTGATGCCCTCCTTGCAGGCGGAATGCTCGCTGGATCTGAACTGTCCGGCGGAGCTGTTCAGGGAAGTGCGGCGGCAGCACCTTGAACGCACGGGGGTGGTCTATGCCAACACCAGCGCGGCGGTGAAGGCCGAGGCCGACTGGGTGGTGACTTCCAGCAATGCGCTCAAGATTGTGGCTCATCTGAAGCAGGAGGGGCGGAAGATTCTTTGGGCATCGGACCGCTTTCTTGGCAGCTACATTCAGCGCGAGACCGGCGCGGACATGCTGCTCTGGCCCGGCTCCTGCATCGTTCATGAGCAGTTCAAGGCCGAAGGACTGCGCAGGCTGAAGGAGCGGCATCCAGAGGCAGAAGTGCTGGTGCATCCTGAATCGCCGCCCGATGTCATCAGTCTGGCGGATTATGTCGGCTCGACCAGCAACCTCCTCAACGCGGCCAAGCAGAGCAAGGTGTCGGCCTTCATTGTCGCCACAGAGCCGGGCATATTCTACAAGATGCGGCAGACCATGCCGGACAAGCTCTTCTTGGAAGCCCCGAAAGCAGGCGAAGGCGCAAGCTGCGAATCGTGCAGCCGCTGCCCGTGGATGGCCATGAACGGCCTGCGCAATCTGCTTGCCGCCCTGCAAGACGGGCGCAATGAAGTGCAGGTGGAGGAAAGCGTCCGCCTCCGGGCGGCAGAATCCATCAGCCGGATGATGGGCTTCTCCTTCGCATCGCTTGCCGACACCTGCGCCGCCGGGTGAGCGCGGCGCGGCAGAATTCGTTTGTTAAAGGAATCTTAATGTTCTCTCAATCAAAGACCGTTATGCCAAACTTTTATAGTTGCACACATGCTGATAAGTCGTTTTGATTTTATATTTAAACGTATATGTATTGGCTTAATGTCAATTGCAGCATCGATCCTTTTTGTTACTGCTGCGGCCAACCTCCTGATCGGCAGCTACGCTGTTTACACAACTGACAGTCTTAGCAAGATCCAGCCGGTACATTGCGCTATCCTTCTCGGCACTTCAAAATGGATAAATGGAGGCAAGAGAAACTTGTATTACCAGTATAGGATTGTCGCAGCAGTTGATCTGTATAAAAATAGGAAATGTAAAAAAATTATCGTCTCTGGCGATAATGCTACTATGTATTACAACGAGCCGATGACCATGAAGCGAGATTTAGTAAAAATGGGAGTCAATGCAGATGATGTTATCTGTGATTATGCCGGTTTCAGGACATTGGATTCAATTATCCGTTTCAAAAAAATTTTTGGACAAAAAGAAGGGGTTGTTGTCTCACAGAAATTTCACAACACCAGAGCTGTTTATATCGGCAGGTCATACGGCATTGAGCTGCATGGCTATAATGCGAACGATGTGGCTATCTATTATGGCTTCAAAACCAAACTGAGGGAGGTGCTTTCAAAAGTAATGTGCGTGCTTGATGTGCATCTTCTTTATACGCAGCCGAAATTTTTGGGAGAGAAGATCACTGTCTGACTTGACGTGCAGTTGGGTAAAAAATACCCACTCAGGCTGTTTATCTGAGAAAAAATGACCCGCCTCAGTGCCGCAGCGGCAAGGCGGCAGATTGCAGCGGGCCGGGCAGGAACTGCTGGATAATATTGCTTTTTACGGTTTGCTTGCGAAAAAAATGCATTTTGGCACACGTTTTGCTGACTTCAATGAGGGGCTGACACAACGGAGGACTTGGGGATAATTATCTGAACCGCACATCAAGGATATGCCAATGCAGCAGATTGTGTCAGATTTTCTTGACAGCGGCTGCTGCTCGCTGCCTTTTATCACCGTCTCTTTCGGCGTGGTGCTGATCATCGCCCTGACCTTGGTGGCCTTGTTTTCCAACCCTGATGAACAAGGCGAAGAAGACTAAATGTCAAGCTCCGGGCAAGGGGATGGTTGCGGAAAAATTCGCAATTCCAAGAAGAAATCCTGCCCGAAGTCAACAGCTCAGTTGAGCTGGCGGAAAAAATCGTTGCCCTTGTTATCCACCAGCACAAAGGCGGGGAAATCCTCCACCTCAATCCGCCAAACCGCCTCCATGCCCAGCTCCGGGTAGTCCACGCATTCCACTTTTCTGATGCACTCCTGCGCCAGCAGCGCAGCAGGCCCACCGATGGAGCCAAGGTAGAAGCCGCCGTTGTCGCGGCACGCCTGCGTCACCTGCGGCGAGCGGTTGCCCTTGGCGATCATCACCAGCGAGCCGCCGTTCTTTTGCAGCAGGTCAACGTAGTCGTCCATGCGCCCAGCGGTGGTCGGGCCGAAAGAGCCGGAAGCCATGCCCGGCGGGGTTTTGGCCGGGCCAGCGTAATAGACTGGGTGCCGCTTCAGGTAGTCAGGCAGCGGTCTGCCTTGGTCAAGCAGCTCCTTCCATTTGGCATGGGCCATGTCGCGCCCGACTATCACTGGGCCGTTGAGCAACACTCTGGCCGCGACCGGCAGCTTGTCTAACTGGGCGAGGATGGCGGACATAGGCTGATTAAGGTTAATCCGCGCCGCGCTTTCGTCCTTTTTTCCGCGCAGATGAGCTGGAATCAATCTGCCCGGCTCGTGATCAAGCTGCTCAATCCAGATGCCGCTGCGGTCTATCTTGGCCTTCAGGTTACGGTCGGCGGCGCAGGATACGCCCATGCCAATCAGACAGGAAGCCCCGTGGCGCGGCAGTCGGATCACCCGCACATCATGGGCGAAATGCCTGCCCCCAAACTGCGCCCCGATGCCGCAGCGTCTCGCCTCCTCCAGTAGCTCGCTCTCCAAATCCAGATCGCGAAAGGCTTGGCCCTGCGCGTTGCCGACCGTCGGCAGGCTGTCGAGATACTTTGCGCTGGCCAGCTTGACCGCCTTCAAGGTCGCTTCCGCGCTCGTTCCGCCAATGACGAACGCGAGGTGATACGGCGGACAGGCGGCAGTGCCGAGCGTCTTCATTTTCTCTGTCAGAAAACGTTTCAAAGTCGCCGGGTTGAGCACGGCCTTGGTCTCTTGATAAAGGAAGGTCTTGTTCGCGCTGCCGCCGCCTTTGGCCATGAAGAGGAAGAGGTACTCGCTGCCTGCAACAGCCTCAATGTCGATCTGCGCGGGCAGATTGGTGCCGGTGTTGCATTCTTCGTACATGCTGAGGGCGGCGGTCTGCGAATAGCGCAAATTCTCTTCAGCGTAAGCGGCCGCAATGCCTTTGGAAAGCATAGCTGCGTCCTCACCGCCAGTCCAGATTTGCTGCCCCTTCTTGGCAACAACGATGGCCGTGCCCGTGTCCTGACAAAGCGGCAGCACGCCCTGCGCGCTGATCTCGGCGTTGCGGAGCAGAGCCAGTGCCACGGCCCGGTCGTTGGCCGAAGCCGCAGGGTCGTCGAGAATGGCCGCAACCTGCCGGTTGTGCTCAGGACGGAGGAAAAAAGAAAGCTCGCAGAAAGCGGCGCGTGCCAGCTCGCGCAGGGCTTCCGGGGCGATTTTCAAGATTTCCGTTCCGGCGAACGGCTCCGCGCTGATATGCCGTGCTGAGTTGTCTATGAAGCGGTATTCGGTCGGGTCAGACATGACGGATGTTGTCAGCAAAAAAATTGCAGAAAGCGGCAACGGATGCGCCGCCTTGTAGTATTGTTGCAACGTTAAGCTGACAGGTGTCGCAGGAACAATGAGCTGCCTGAGCGAAGCCGAAGGCAGCGGCGGTTTCGGCTTCGCTCAACCGCCTTGACGCAATGAAGCGGGAACGTCAACGTAACGTTGCAAGAACAGTAGTTGTTTGAAAATAATTTGATCATTTCGCGCTTGCTGCGGCAGTTGCGCACCAAGAAGAATTTCTCATTTTCTTTTATCTTTATGGAAAGAAAAGCCATTGTTTGATACGCAACTCTTTTGCAGAGCAAAACAAGAAATATAAAACAAACTCACGTTTTTTATATCAAATCAGCAGCAGCCGAAAAGTTATATTTCAAACTCTCAAAAGAGTGCTTTGCAACGTACAAAAAACATCTTGTCTGATTGTCGACTTCGTGTAAAATTGCTTATGACAGATGTCCTTTTTCTTGACGAGCGAGGCAGGCCGAATTCTTTCACGCCCCCGGCCTGCTGTTCAATGACAGATCACCAAGTGCCGACAACAGTATTGGTCTGGGTGGTCGCGGCTGTGACTGGCCCGGAGTACGGCGGTATGGTTGCGAATGGGAACGGCACATTGGCCGCATATTTTAAAGTGATGCGGGCAAAAATCTCATCAGGCTTGAGAAGGCCAAGCGAGGTGAATCCTGGGTCTTCGTTCAAGGCATCTTTTGCGACAATCAGCACCCGCTCCCGCGCAAAATAGAAACGCGGAGGGACAACGATCGGATGATTTGAAATATACTGCGGCGTGAATGCCGCCACAATAATGTCTGTTCCCGATGGCGCGGCAGGATTGAACGGCGGATCATCTCCAATAAGATGAATCTCCTCGTAGTATACCGTCCCTGCCCAATATTCCGGCGGAAACTGCGCCACAGTGTATTTGACCCTTGCTTTGACGGTTGACGCAGAGTGCTCTTCGATGGTGAGTGTCGGGTTGAGAATGCTGGCCATAATAAGATCTCCTTGTGATGCGCTGATGTTGATCAGGAATGGCGTGGCCCAGCCGCAGGGAAGTGAATTTGTTTTCACTTGCCAATGAGCTTATGTACTGCGCTTGGCAAAGTCAAGTCTTTTTTTGGGGGCGGCAAGAACATGACAGGTCAATGCTGCGAGCTTGATTTTTCAGCCTTTTGTGGTATAATGCAACCATTGCAAGGCCGCACTGCCGCGCCTGCAAGCAGGCGGCCGCCATCCGTCTTGATTCCTTGCGGCAGCAGAAAGTTTTTCCCCCTGCCGCCGCTTCCGAGCATCTCGGCAGATGCCTTTCAGCAGAACCAATCCGCTGGATTTCTCCAGCACCTGCGGCGAAGAGCCTGCCGCCTCTCTTCGGTAGGCTGCTACACCTCTCGGTGTGGTGGAGACCAGCAGCGTGCTCAGTATTGAGGAGGAGAGGCGGCTGGTAGCCACCACAGTGCAGGTGGCCATCGGCGTGACAGCGGCGGTGATGTGGATGATCGAGCATCCCCGCGAGGGCGTGCGCGTGCCTGACGATCTGCCGCATGAGCAGATTCTCCGCGTGGCCAAGCCGTATCTGGCAAATTCCTCTCCATTCCCTCGGACTGGACTCCCTTTGTCAACTACGAGGTCTTTTTCAAGGAAAACCCCGGCTGCCATTTGAACAAGAAGAACCAGTGGAGCTTTGAGAATTTTCTGTTCCGGCACTGAGGCGGCTCAGATGCGCTTGGCCAGATAAAGCGGAATGTCTTCCGGCTTCAGGCAGCATTCCTCCAGAGCCAACGACCTGATTTCTTCCAGCGGGCCGGGCAGGAGGCTGGATTCCGGCTCCTGAATGATGATCCGGCCTCCTTTGCCGACCACCGCTTCCATGCCGAGCTTCAAATCCACATCCACGCCGCTGAGAAGCACCACTGAGAGCTTGGCACCGAAGACCTCCGCCGCTGAATAGAGGAGGTTGTCCGCATTCAAGGAAATTTTGTTCAGCATGTCTTCCTTGACGGAAAGCAGCGGTGCGCCCTCCCGGAGGACAATCTGCCGCCTGCCGTGGCAGTTGCCGATCCGGCACTGACCGCCCAGCAGGGCTTCGTCCGCGTCGAGGCAAGTCATGGCATAAGGCGTGTAGGCATCAAAATAGGAAGCCAAGTGGCGATCAATACCGGGATACATGTTCTGCAAGATCATCACCGCCATTTTGTCGTTGCGCTCTAAGGCCGGGATGATTTTTTGCAGCTCCAGAATGCCGCCCAGACCGCCGAGAATGATGACAAGCTGCTCTGCCGGATGGCTTGGGACGGATTTTGTCTCCGCCAGCTTGGGCGATTTGGCGCGACTGATGTTGTCAACGCAGAACTCGCGGACATTCATCAGGATGTACTGGAGCCGTTCGCTGATCAGCCGCCATGAGTCCGGGCTGACCGGCTTGGCCACCACATCCACCGGCCCGTAGCGGAGAAAGTCCATCATCCGCGACGAAAGCTGCTCGCTGAAATTGCTGACTAAAACCACCGGCGCGGGCGAGCGGATCATGATGTGCTTGAGGGCCACGTCGCCGCTCATCACCGGCATAGTCATGTCCAGCGTGACCAGATCAGGGGTCTGCATTTCAAGGAATTTCAAGGCTTCTTTGCCGTTGGTGGCCGTGCCGATCACCTTGGCCTGAATCTGATCCTCGAAGAGCTTGACAAAAGCCTTGGTGAAAAAACGGGAGTCGTCGACCACCAGCACTTTGGGCAGGCCTATCTCGCTGTTTTTCGCGGCAGTGGGCGGCCTGTTCTGCTCGTCGAGGCGGCGGGCGGCCTCTAAGAGAAGGAAATTCCACGACGCGTCGATGCTGCGCTGGCTGGTTTTGGCGAAAATCATGCTGAAGGTGCCGGAAGCCCAGCTCATGATCCGGTAAAAAGCCTCTTCGCCGGTCAGCTCGCCGAATTCAGCATGAATGATCTCGTTGTCGGAAAAATAGAGCACGCCCATATTGTCTTCGCTGAGGACGCTCAGCTTGCGGTCGTCGCCGGACAGGCAGGCGAACTGGACGATGTCAACCAAGCTGAGGCCCTCGATTTCTCCGACAAAGCCGTTTTTTACGGCGTGATTCTTCATGACTGAACCGCGTTGGGCCTACAGGGCGTTGAAGGTGACATGGGTGGCGACAAAGACCAGCATGAGGACGAACAGCTCTTTGAAACGGGTTTCCGACACGTTTTGCAGTAGCCGCGCGCCTAGCTGGGCACCGAGCAGTACGCCGATGATGGCGGGGATGGCCACCTGCCAGAGCACGCTGCGGCCCAGCAGCAGCTGCGTGGCCACGGCGGCGGCGGAAAGAAAGAGCATCAGGGCGATGCAGGTGGCCACAGCGCGGTTCATGGCCAGGCCGCAGCGCATGTTGAGGAAGGGCACCAGCCAGTCGCCCACGCCCACGCCGAGGAAGCCGGTGAGCAGGCTCGCCGCCGCCGTGATGGGACGGCCACGGCGGCGGACGGTCTCCATGTCCGCCTGCTCCGAGCCTTCAACAAAAAAATCGTTGCCGCGCATGAAGGCGTAGGCGATGAAAAAGATCACCAAACCGAGGAAGAGCTTGATGTAGAGCGGATTGAGGAGAAAGGAGATTAGCGTTCCGGCCAACACACCGGGCAGGCCGACAGCGGCCAGCAGCTTCACAACCGGCCAACTGATCAGCCCGGCCCGGCTGTTGCTTATTGTGGCACTGAACTGGCCGAAGGTCTGAATGACAATGGTGCAGAGAAGGGCTTCGTCAGGGCGCAGCTTGACCACCGTCAGCAGCACTGGCATCCAGAGCACGCCGCCGCCCAAGCCAAAAAAAAGAGCCACTGTGGCAATCACCATGCCCAGCGGCAGCATCAGCCAGTTCATGGTCAGCACTGATAAAAACTCCTGCCGAATTCGTCCAGTGCCTCATCCAGCTCGTCCAGCAGCTCGACGGCCTCACCGATTTTCGTCGCCTCATCCCCTTCAGTCAGGGTTTCCCGGAGCTGCGCGGTCATGTTTTTTGTCAGTAGGATCAGCTCCTGCTCATTGGCGTTGAGGTCGTTGATGTGTCGGGCCAGCTCGCCCAGCTCGTCGCGGCTTTCCTCTGGCAGGGCGACGGAAAAATCGCCCGCGCTCATAGCCCGCGTTCGCTCAATGATCCGCTCCAGCGGAAACATGATCCGCTTAATGAAAAGCATCATCACCAAGCCGATGGCCAGCAGCAGAGTGCTTAGCATCACCCGAACTTTAAGAAGGATGCGGCTGACCAAGTCTGCCGCATCCGGGCCGCCGAGCTGATCGCGCAGCAGACCCAGCACCTCCTTGCCTCGGAGGAACAGCTCAATCTCCACGGCCATGGTCAGAAAGACAATGCCGATAAAGAGAATGTAAAAACCCATTTGGCGCTGAAGGCCGCTCTTGAAAAAACGCATCTCAGCCCGTTCAGGGATGTTTTAACAGCTTTTCCAGATATTTTTTAAAGGCCCGCAGGTCATCTTCGTAGATGTCCTTGAAGCGCACCCCGATGTCGTAAGTGCCTTCGTCCTCGAAATGCTGCGCCCAGACCACTTCCGCAATGGCGGTCAGCGGTTTGGATGCTGAACCTGCGTCAAGGATGGCGATGATGTTGTTGAGATAATGCTGCCAGCCGCGCAGCTCCACAGCGATTTGCAGAATCGATCCTGGCTCGTACAGCTCCTCAGTGGTGAAGCAGAGGCCGTTTTCCGCCAGATTTTTGGTGACGGCGGGCTTGGCCTCCAGATTGGTCATCGGGTATTGCAGCCGTGTCACCATCAAGCTGGCTTGGCGGTCAATCCGTGGACATTCCCGCCTGCATCTTCCTGTCATCGCCTCTGCTGTCATGCCTGCTGCTCCTCTTTATTACTGAAGGATGTCCGCCAGCTCGCGCACATCCTCAATCTTCACTGAAGCGGCGAACTGATCGTCCACCAGCCCGTCGATGTTGTTTTTTTCGATCAGCTTGTGCTTGACCATCAAATCGGCGATCTGCTGCATTTCCTCTTTTTTGGGAAGAAACTGGTCAAAAACCACATTGCGGCTGCTGAGGGCGAATTTTGCCACATCAGGCGGCTGCGACCAGTACTGCGCGGCGATTTCCGCCGCCTGCTCCTGATGCGTCTTCGCCCAGAGGCTGGCGCGGGCGGCGCCATGCACGAATTTGCGCACCAGCTTTGGGTCGTTGGCAATGGTGCCCTGCTTGACGATGACCAAGTTGCAAATGAAATTGGGCCACACATCCTCGACATGCAGCACCAGATCAGAAGAGCCGTTCTTCAGGCTTTGGGCCGCAAACGGCTCGCCGACGTAGTAAGCGTCCAAAGAGCCTGTCGCAAGAGCCGAGGCCATGTCCGGCGGATTCAGCTCGACCACATTGATCCGGCCAGGCATTCCATGTTTTTCCATCAGCTCCAGCAGGCTCAGGTGGTGGCCGGAATAACGGATGGGCACGGCCACGGTTTTGCCGCCCAAGTCCTCGAAGCTGCGGATGTTCAAACTTTTTCTCGCCACCAAGGTGCTTTCGTGGCGGTTGCCGATGTAGACCACTTTCACGTCCACGCCCTGCTGACGGAGGACAACGGAAAGGGGAGCGATGATGAAGGCGGCCTGAATCTTGTCGCTGCGCAGGGCTGAGGCCATCTCGGCGAAGGAGCTGAATTTCAGCGCCTTGAAATAGACATCCTTGCTGTTTTTGCTGACGTGGTCCAGCAGCGGGGCGGCCATGTTGGTGATCACCGGCATGTAGCCCATAGTGAAAACCTGCTTTTTGCCGTAGTCAAAGTTCAGCCAGAGATGCAGGCCGGTGATCAGCAGCAGCCAGATGACCGCTCCGGCCGCCAGCCGCCAGCTCTTGGACTGCCTGAGGTCAGACAGCATAGTTCACCCCCAGCATGAAGAACAGCTCGTCGCGGAGCTTGGCCAGCTCGGTGTCCTTTTTGAAAAAATTGCGCGGATGAGAAAAATCGAGCTTGCGGTTGAGCTTGATCTGCGAGGGCCTGCGGCTGAAGACGATGACCCGGTCGCCCATGACCAGCGCGTCGTCAATGTCGTGGGTGACGATGAGGATGGTTTTGCCGAGAAACTGGTGCATGTTGACCACCTCCTCGCGCAGCTTCATGTGGGTGAGGAAGTCCAGTCCGCTGAACGGCTCGTCCATGATCAGGATGTCCGGGTTGACCACCAAGGCGCGGGCCAGCTCGGCCCGCCGGAGCATGCCGCCGGAAAGCTGGTGCGGATAATGATCCTCAAAGCCCTCCAGCTCGACCATTTCGATGTATTCCTGAATTTTCTCGCATTTCTCGTGCGCATTCTCCATGTGGCGCAGGCCCAGCTCGACATTCTGCGAGACCGTCATCCACGGCAGCAGGCCGCTGTGCTGGAAAACAAAGATGTTGTCCGAGCTTGGCCCGGTTATCTCTTTGCCGTCGATCATCACCGAGCCGGAGCTTTGCCGGTCAAAGCCGGCGACGATGCGCATCAGGGTGGACTTGCCGCAGCCGGAGGGGCCGAGGAAGCAGACCATCTCGCCGTCCTCGATCTCGATGTTGATGTCCTCCAGCACCGGCACCACTTGGCCGAACGGGGCGATGTCGTCCTCGCGCTTTGTTTTGCGCCGGTTGATGAACTGCTTGTTCAGACCGCTGATCACTATATGTCCCATTTTGTCTCCTACGGCTGGCGGATGCCCCACGCGGCGGAATCAATCTGGCCCAGCCGCCGCATGATCCAGTCCAGCAGAATGCCGATCAGGCCGATGACGATCATGCCGTTCATGACCTGGTCCAAGCGCAGGCCGTTGCGGGCATCTAAAATCAAATAGCCCAAGCCGGACTGCACGGCGATCATCTCAGCGGCCACGACCACGATCCAAGCGATGGTCACGGTCAGGCGGAGGGCGGTGATGATGGCCGGAACGATGGCCGGAATAACGATTTTCTGCAGCACTTCCATCCGGCTGAAGTCAAAGTTGGCGGCCACGTGAAAAAAGGTCGGGTTGATGGACTGCACCGCTACCGTGGTGGACACGACGATAGGGAAGAAGCTGGCGAGAAAAATCAGGAAAACTGCCGGCTTGTCGCCGATGCCGAACCAGAGCATGGCCAAGGGTATCCATGCCAGCGGCGAAATAGGCCGGAGAAAATGAATGATTGGATTGAAGAGCAGAGAGGCAATATGGCTCCGCCCCAGCACGATGCCCAAAGGGATACCCAACATGGCGGCCAGATAAAATCCGGCGGTGACCCGGAACAGGCTGGCCACAGTGTGCTTGAAGATGGAGCCGTCTTTGATCAGCTCGATCATGCTGTGAAAAACTTGGCTGGGGCCGGGCAGCACGTGGCTGTCCAGTCCGGCAAAGCGCACCGCCGCTTCCCAGAGCAGGGCCAGCACGGTGAAGGAGAGGAACGGGGCGATTCTGTGTGCGAAAACGGAATTCATCGGCGTGTCTCAGGTCAGGGCGGCGGAAGCCGCCCGGCGGGTTCATCCGGCTATTTCTTGAGCCAGCCGCATGTACTGCTGGGCTGCCGGGCTTTTTTCCGCGTAGTAGCTGATCGGGGCGTTGACAATATGCGATTCCTGCATTTTGTCGTCCGTCTCGATCACCGTTTTAAAAAGATTGTCGCGGTAGGTCTGGCGCAGCTTGTCAAAGATGACCTTTTCTGAGGTGTTCTGCGGATTGTGCATGGTGATCAGCACCTTGCACTCCACCTCACGGTTGATGCCCTTTTTCAGGACATCAATGATGTCATGAATCTGACTGACTCCGTGCATGGAAAGATACTCGCAGGTGGACGGAATCACCACCAGATTTGCGGCCACCAAGGCGTTGAGGGTGAAAAATTCGATCGACGGCGGCGTGTCGATCAGCACGTGGTCGTACTTGTCCTGAATGCTCCGCAGTCTGTCCCGGAGAAGATATTCAAAATTATGCTGGCTCAGGTACTTTTTCTTGAGCAGGGCCATCTTGCTGCTCGACGGCAGCAGGGAGAGGTTGGCGTATTTGGTTTTCACCACCGCCCCGCTGATGTCTTTCACGCCGCCGGTCAGCACGTCGTAGAAGGATCTGGCCTTCCTGAAGCCGAGCAGGATGGTGAGGTTGGCCTGCACGTCAAAGTCGATCAGCAGCACCCGCTTGCCCATGCGGGCGAAGGCCGCGCCGAGATTGAGGCAGGTGGTGGTTTTGGCCACC
>JAABPV010000019.1:20027-26273 GCA_011391865.1 Desulfobulbaceae bacterium
AAAGTCGATCAGCAGCACCCGCTTGCCCATGCGGGCGAAGGCCGCGCCGAGATTGAGGCAGGTGGTGGTTTTGGCCACCCCGCCCTTCTGATTGCTGACCGCGATCACCCGGCTGTAGTCGGGATGCAGCTCTTCCTGCAGAAGAAAAGCGTCATCAATCGGGGCGGCCCGTTGCACGGTGAAGCGGTGGCCGCACTTATGGCACCGGACCTTCAGCTCCGGCTTGTCCAGGACGCTGTCCGCAATCCTGTATCTGGTCCTGCATTTTTCACATGTGATGATCATAGATTGCTCTCTGCTGTTTCAAAATTCCGCCTTAGACCGCGCAAATCAGCCTTTTTTTCTGATCAGAGAGGCGATGGCCTCGGCCATCCTGCTTTCCTCCACCACCATGTCCACCCGATTCCGCCTGATGGCTGAATCGGTCAGGTTGGGATACACGCAGCTCTCCACGCTCTGGGCGACGGTTTTCCCGCCCTGCTTCTGGATGGCGGCAAAACCCTCCGAGCCGTCGTCGCCGTAGCCGGTGAGCAACACCCCGACCGTCCGCTCGCGGAAGACCGCCGCCGCTGAAGTGAAAAGCGTGTCCAAAGGCGCGTCGGTTGGCTCACCGATTTTGAAGCGGGCCTCGCCGCGCTTGCCTGCCTGCTCGACAGTCAAGGCGAGCAGATTGGACTGAATGTAGCAGACTCCCTGCTCGATCACCGCGCCGTCCTCAGCCATAGCGATTTTCCAGCTAGCGAACTCATTGAATTTTTCAATGAAAGCGGGCAGGATTTTCGGCGAGATTTCCAGCAGGATCACCGCCGCCGCAGGCAGGCCGCCCTCTAGGCGGGTCATCAGGCGGATGAAGGAGTTCGGCCCGGTGAGCGAGGTGCCGATGACCGCCAGCGACTGTAGCGGGCCGGACGGCTGCGGCAGGTTCTGGCTTGCGCCGTTGCGCCGCACCCGCACCCGCCGGATGTTCTGAAAATTGACCGAGGTGGCCAGCTTGATCCGGTCGACAATTTGCTGCTTGGCCACGTGGATGTCGCTGGAAATCGCCCCGGAGGGCTTGGCGACGAAATCAACCACGCCAAGGCGCAGAGCCTCGAAGGTGATTGAGCCGTCGCTGAAGAGCGAGCTGAGCACGACGATCGGCACCGGTGCCTCGATCATGATGTGACGGATAGCCTGCAAGCCGTCCATCACCGGCATGTCGATGTCCAGCGTGATCACGTCGGGATGCAGCTCTTTGATCTTCTTCAGCCCTTCAAGGCCATTGCGGGCCACGCCGATCACCTCGATTTCAGGATCGGACTCCAGCAGATCGCTGATCGCCTTGGTCATGAAGGTGGCATCGTCGACCACCAGCACTTTGTATTTCTTGTCCATGTCCGCTGTTCAGCCTCCTTGGCCGTTACTCAATGAACGGTCTGCGGCTGCTCCTCCTCGGTTCCTCGCCGCCGTTTGCGCTTGAAACTGAGCGCACGCCGGACCTGTTTGTCGGCCTGCTCGTCGCCGGCGATTTTGACCAGCTCAGAGATGTCGAGAATCAGCGAGATGCCGCCGTCGCCGAGAATGGTCGCTCCGCCGAAGCCGCTGCCTGCGCGCAGATAATCGGCCAGCGGCTTGATGACCACCTCCTCCTGACCGAGCAGCTCATCCACAACCAAACCGACCTCTTGGGTGCCGGTGCTGACCACGACCACGAACATTTTTTCCTCAACCTCCAGCGAACGGTCAATGCTGTAAATCTTGGCAAGCTGGAAGATAGGCATGGTGGTCTCGCGGATGTAGATGACATCCACACCCTCGATTTGAGAAATTTCGTGGCGGAAGATACGCAGCGTCTCTTCCACTGAAGTCAGCGGGATGGTAAATTTCTCTTTGCCCACCCGGACCATCAGGGCCTGAATGATGGCCATGGTCAGCGGGATTTTGACCCGCATCGTGGTGCCTTTGCCCACCTTCGAGCTGATCTCGACCATGCCGTTGAGCCGTTCGACGTTCTTGCGCACCACATCCATTCCCACGCCCCGACCGGAGGTCTCCGTGGTCTTTTCAGCGGTGCTGAAGCCTGCCTCCATGATGATGCGGATGACTTCATCCTCCGTCATCCGGCCCAGTTCCTCCTTGTCGAACAGCCCTTTTTCCAGAGCCTTGGCCCGGATGCGCTTGGGATCAATGCCCCGCCCGTCATCGGTGATCTCAATCACGATGTGATCGCTCTCATGGTAGGCTTCCAGCATCAGGGTGCCCTGCGGCGGCTTGCCGGCCAGCTTCCGCTCCGCCGCAGTCTCAATGCCATGATCGACTGCGTTGCGGATGAGATGGATGAGCGGATCGGAGATGGATTCGATGACCATCTTGTCCAGCTCGGTCTCCTCGCCTTTTGTGACCAAGCGGATGTCCTTGTCCGTGCGGTGCGTCAGGTCGCGGACCAAACGGGGATAGCGCTTGAAGAGCTGGTCGATGGGCAGCATCCTGATCTTCATCACGCCCTCTTGCAGCTCGTTGGAGACGCGGCCCAGATGCACGCCCGCCTCGCTGAGGCGGAAGGCGAACTCGTGCAGTGGCTTCATCTCGGCCTTGGTCAGTCTGGCCCGCTCTTGCAGCAGGAGCTGAAGGCCGCGCATCTCGTTGACAAGCTGGGCGAAATAGGCGCGGCTGACGACCAGCTCGCCCACCTGGTTCATCAGATAGTCAATCTTCTCCGCGTCGACCCGGATGCTGCTGCGGACGGCGGTCTTCCTCCCGGCGACGCTCCTTTGCGGCCCCTCCTCAGCTACCTCATCCTCTTCAGAGGCATCAGGCGCGGACGGCTCCTCTTCCGCCTCGTCCTCTTGCACGGAAACGGGAACAGGCGGCAGCTCTTTTTTCTCCTCCTTCGCTGCGGTAAGAGGCGGCGCGCCTGCCTGCGGAGCAAGAGCAGGCTTCGGTGCGGGCGGAGTTTCCGGCTCTGGCGGTGTGGCTGCCGACTTGAACTCCGGCGCAGCCGCAACCAGCTGCTGCGGCTCTTCTTCCGGTTCACTTTTGTCGATGATCTTGCCGATCACATTGTCCATGTGATATTCAGAAATGGAAATGTCATCCTCCAGAGCCATTGACTGCTCCAAGGCACTGCTGAGGCGGGCGAACAGCTCCTGATCGTCAGCCGCGCCAGTCTTATCAGTCGGAGCCGACGCAGCGGCTGATTCAGCGGGCGGCTCCGGGACAGGCCACGAAGGAGGCTGCGGTGCCGCAGCCGTAAGTTCGGGTTCCGGCGGCGCACTGAGCAAAGACTTGACTGTGTCCGCAGCACCGTCAAAGTCATAAGCACCGATGGCGGCGGCAGCAGGCAGAGGCGCGGGCGCAGGCTTGGGCTGCTCCTGCGGCTGGCCACCTGTCTCGGTTAGCTGAGGATAGACACTGATCAGCTCATCCAAGAAGCGGCGCAGGGTGGCGGCGCAGTCTGATTTGCGGCCCGCGCTCATGGCGGCGGCATCCGCCTTGAGCGCCTGCTGCAAATCCGTGCAGAAGACGCTCAGGCTGTGGTACTCCATGTAGTTGGCGGAAGAGGCCAGACGGGCCGCCGCATCGCCGCAGCTCTCGGCCACAGCCAGCTTGTCGGAGGCGGCGGGCAGGGCGGCCAGCTGCTCCCGCAGAAACTGCGTGTCATTCTGGAGCTTCCGCACAAAAATGGCCACCAGCTCCTGATCATACTCGTCCTCGGACAGCTCATTGACAAGTGCCGTCGGCTCCGGCTTTCTTTGCAGCTCTTCCGGCTCAGGAGCATCCTCCTCCTCACCTTCGTCGTCCTCGTCAAAAACGGCGGACACCGCTCCGGCGGCGGCTATCGGACTGCCGTAGTCCTCCTCATGCTCCTCGTCCTTCTCGTGCTCATCCTCGTCATCATCAGAAAAAATGGAGTCCAAGGCCAGATCAAGATCATTTGCCCGCCGCGCCGCGCCGCTGTCTTGCGGCGCATCGGAGAAGAGAGCGTCCAATGAGCTGTCGGCGGTTTTTCTGCCGCCCGCCGCCTCGGCATCCTCTTGGTAGCCGTCCATCGCCTGCGGGAAGGAGCGGATGATTTCGTCAATATACTCCTGCATGAAGCCGAGGCCGGGCATTTTGCCGGAGGAAAGCTGCTCGATGGCGGTGCTGATCTCCCGCTGCCAGTCGGTGTAGTGCTTGGCCAGCTTCTCGTAGCCCATGTAGTTGGCTGAGGATTTCAGACTCTTGATCGAGTCGCTGCACCGGTAGAGCACGTCCTGTTTGTCCACGGAAAGCGACAGCTCGACGGTCTGGGCGTAGAGGAAGGGAATGTTCTCCTTGAGCTGCTGGAGGAAAATGTTGTACAGCTCCTCGTCATGCTCGTCGCTCATGCTTTCTTCAGCCAAAGAGCCTTTGCGCGGCTCCTCCGCCTGAGGCGGCTCCGGCTCGGCGACCGGCTCAGGCGCGAGAGGCGGCGGCCCGGCCTCTTCGGCTGTTTCGCCTTCGACTATGGCCTTGAGCCGGGCGACCAAATCGGCGACCTCGGTCTCCTCGCTCTGGCTGCGCTCTAGCTCCTCAATGAGCAGGGCGATGCGGTCTTTGGCCTCGATGAGCAGATCGGTGACTGCGGGAGTGAGCGGCTGCTCCCCCTTGCGGACAAGGTCCAGCAGGCTCTCCAGCTTGTGGGACAGCTCGGCGACCCGGTCAATGCCGACAAACTGGGCGGCGCCTTTGATGGTGTGGGCGGAGCGGAAAATTTCATCCATAATCTCCCGGCTCTCTTTGCCCCGGCGCTGCTCCAGACGGAGCAGGCTGTTCTCCATTTCCTCAAGATGCTCCGCCGCCTCAATGATGAAGTCCGGCAGCATTGACAAATCTATCATAGTGATCACCCTGTCGCAGTCTGACTGTCCAATTTATATTGCGCGCTTCCGGCCTTCTCCTCCGCGCCGGCGGCGTTCACTCCGCGTTTTCGTCCGGCTGGCCTTTGCAGGCGGCCCCGCCGCCACAGCAGCGTCCGTCCTTGCCGCAGTCGGATTCGGCCATCATCCGCTCGTGCTCCAGTCTGATTTCAAAATAGCTGAACGAGGTGACAATTGACCGCAGATCCTCGTTGTTCTGCCGCAGCAGGGCCAAGTCCTCCTGAACAGCGGCCAAGGCTGCGTCCGCAGAATCCGACTCCAAGCGCACCGAAGCCTGCTCTATCAGCTCGCGGCCCTGCTGGCTGTGGTTCCAGACAAACAGCAGCACTTCCTGCATATTGACGGCCAGATCATTGATTGTCTCGGCCAAGCGGCCTATCTCGTCAGACCGCTTGATCCGGCTGAGGCGGTCAAGATGACCGTCGGTCATCTCCTGCGCAGATGCTTTGACATCAGCCAGCGGCTTGAGTACCTGCCGCTGAAAAAGAAAGGCGGCGGCGGCCAGAAGGCAGAGCAGGAGGCTCACGGCGGCCAAGGCGGTTGCCGAAGCCCAGCCGCCCGCGCTGCCGCGTTCAAGCAGAATGCCCGCGCCTGCGAGCAGAGTCAGCAGAAAGGCCGAGATGAAGAAGAGCTGTGCCTTGCTCTTCAGGCTCGCGCTGTCCGCTGCCTGTAACAAGGTGGTCATAGGCGGCAAATCCGTTGGTGTGAGATGTTGTCAGCGGGCGGCGCGGCAGGGCGGCGGAGCAAGCGGACTCCTGCGGGCGGCGGCCGGTCGTCCGGCCTCATTCCTTTTTCCCTTCCTCCTCCTCAATCATGTCCAAAATCTCCTTAGCCTTGTGCTTGCTGGCAAAGCCGCGCGCACCAAGCTTCTCCACCTCGGCCCGGTACACATCCTCGTCGAGGTTGGAGAGGAAAATGATGTGGGCGGACTTGTCGTAGCGCAGTATTTCCTTGGCCGCCGCCAAGCCGTCCATGTCGCGCATGGTGATGTCCATGGTGACGATGTCGGGCTTCAGCTCCTTGTACAGCTCAATGGCCTCAATGCCGTTTTTCGCCTGCCCCACCACGATGTGTCCCGGCGGCTGAAGCAGCTTGACTATCATCTTGCGCATCATGGAGGAATCATCGACCACCAGAACCCTTTTGCTCATCTGAATTAATCTCCGCTGATTGAACTGAGCTGCTGCAGCTCATCCGCCATCAGGATGCGGTTGAAATCCAGCAGGATGAGGAGGCTGCCGCCGATGTCGCAGACTCCCTTGATGTAGCGGTTTGCCAAGCCGATCATGACCACATCCGGCGGCGGCTCAATCGTGCTTTCCATAATTTTCATAACCTTGGTGACGGAGTCGACAATGAAGCCAGTGAC
>JAABPV010000019.1:26373-42920 GCA_011391865.1 Desulfobulbaceae bacterium
CGGCCTCCGATGTCGAGGATCAGTATCCACGCGTCCTTGGCGGCACTCTCCTTCCGGTACAGGCTCAGGCGCTTGCGCAGCTCAATGACTGGAATGATGTTGCCGCGCAGGTTGATGACTCCCTCAATGAAATCCGGGGAGTTGGGCACCGAGGTGATCGGCGCGGAACGGATGATCTCCTGCACCATGAGTATGTCCACGCCGAACTGCTCTTTGCCGATGGTGAAACCGACCAGCTGCATGAGCTGTTCTTTTTCTTCTCGGTTGGCAGCCCGTCGTTCGGCTGCAAATCCTTCTGGCATGAATGGTCTCCTCGTTGCGCGGGGTGACCCGCGTTTTCTTTGAAAGCTGGCCGCACCGCCGCCGCCGGAGCGGCGGAAGCGGCGCGGCCTGACAAGAGGCGTTCCCGCAGATTAGAGCTTGAACTGCTCAACCTGCTGCCGCAGATCCGCAGAAGCTGCCGAGAGCTGGTCAGTGATGCCTACGACCACGCCCGCGCCTTCCACGGTCTTCTTCGCGCCCTCAAACGACTGCTGGGCGATTTTGATTGCGTTGGCGGAACGCTGGCCCTGCTGGGCAACCAGCTCGTTCAGCATTTCGGTGCGGCGCACAATCTCGCGCATCTCGCCGTCAATGGCGGACGAGCCTGCGGTCGCTTCGGCAACCAGCGCGCTGATGATCTGAGACTGCTGCACCATCGCGCCGAGGGAGTCCTCCGCAGCTTTACGGCGGACACCCTGCTCACCGGCCATCGTCGCGATGTCTTGGGCCATTTTGTTCAGCTGCTGCACCAAGCCCTGGACGCTCTGGATGTCGCGCTCGACAACCTGGGCGACCGTCGCGATTTCCTCAATCGACTTCATGTTGTTACGACCGCTCGCGTCGATCTGCGAGAGCGCGCCTTGCAGCTGCTCGGAGTACCGAGTACCCTCGTCAACTTTCGCCGTCGAGTCCTTGATCAGCTGGGTGATCTCTTTCGCGGCCTCAGAGGAACGCTGGGCCAGCTTACCAACCTCGTCTGCAACGACCGCGAAGCCCTTACCGTGCGCACCGGCACGGGCGGCCTCAATCGCGGCGTTCAGAGCCAGCAAGTTGGTCTGCTCCGCGATTTCGGTGATAACGCTGATGATTTCCGAGATCTGCCCGGAGGACTCAGCAATGGCGCGCATACCGGCAACGGTGTTCTCAACCGCGACGCGGCCCATGTTGGCGGCTTTCAGCGACTCCTGACCTTGGGCGGTGGCGTTGTTGATCGCCTGACCCATGTTGCGCACGGCGGAGGTGATCTCGTTCATCGAGGCCGTCACCTGCATAACCATTTTACCCTGCTCGTTCGACGTGGACACAACCATTGCACCGGTCTGTCCCATCGCGCCTACACGGTCGGTAACGGTCTCAGCTTCTTTCGACTGCTTGATAACCGCGCTGCTTACGGTGTTCATCGACTGGAGCAGCTCGGCGATGGTGTGCTGGGATTTCTGCGCTGATTCCTGCTGGGCTTTCGCGCCCTGCGCAACCTGCTGGGCAGTGGAACCCATAGTCTCCAGCAGCTCTCGTGTCTTTTCAGACTGCTTCACCTCGATCTCAGCACGGTCACGGTTTGCAGAGGCGCGGCCTGCCACGTCCTTAGCGTTGCTCGCAACGGTCTGCGAAACCTGCTCGACCTCGCGGAACGACTTGTTCAGCTCGACGAGCATCTCGTTGAACTGCGCGGCCATCTGCCCTACCTCGTCGCCCGAAGCAACCGGCACGTTCAGGGTCAGATCCCGCTCCGCAGCAACCTGCCGTACAACTTCGGCGATGGAAACAATCGGGCGGGCGAACGCGCCTCCGACGAACCAAGCCATGACGACGATGGCGGCGAGCAGGATGATACCGGTGAAGATGGCTCGGTTTCTCGCTTCGGCTACGGCAGCAAGAGCCTCTTTGGAGTCGATCTTGGAAATCATAATCCAGTCGAAGCTGGAGCCAATCTCTTTGGGCAGGTCGAGCTTGACCGCCGCGCCGATGATCTCTTCGCCGACGTAGTCGTCCGCTACCGCGAACACGCCTTTGTCTGACTGGCCCGCAGCTTTGACCAGCTCGGTCTCCAGCCTTTTCTCTTCGAACAGCTTCAGGCCCTTCCGGGAATCAGAACGGGGACGGAAGTCCTCGGAGCCGACCATGAAGGTCTCACCAGTGTCGCCCAGACCCGCCTTTTCATCCATGAAACCCTGAAGAACGGTGTTGGTGATACGGAACGCAACCAGCGCGATGACCTTGTCTTTGTCCAAGATCGGCGCGGCGACGAAGGCGACCGGACGGCTGGCCGGAGCGTAGTAGGCGTAGTCGGCCATCATGGTCCGCTTGTTCTGCGCGACGCTGGCCAGCAGCTTGCTCAGGCTGGTGTCTTTGTACTGGCTGTCCGTGAACAAGTTTCTGTTCTGCTCGCCTGCCCGCTTGACCGAGTAAAAGCAGTTGCCTTCCGGGTCGGTCAGGTAAATGTCGAAGTAGTCATAGGATTTGGCGTATTTCTGGAGCAGATCCTCGCTCTCGTCCGCGCCTTTGGGCACCAGAATCTCAGTCAGGAAGCCGGTGGTGATCAGACCCCAGTTCACGCCCGGAATGCTCAACGGGCGGTAGGTGGTCAGCTCCAGAACGCCGGTGGAACCAACCTGGAAGAAGTGACCGGCCTTGCCGGAGAGCACCTGCTCCGAGTTTTCACCGGGCTTGGCGTCGCCGATTTTACCTTGCTTGACGGTACGCTCAGAGGCCAGCCGGGGATTCTCTTTGGTGCCGGTCACGAGATACGACTCGAAGGACGGCGCAAGACCCTCGCGCTCCTGAACGATGTCGTTGATGTCTTTCGGCGACTGCTGGATGACGACGATGCCGAGCGTCTTGCCTTCCGATTTGACCGGCGCGCCGAGGAAGAGTGCTTGAGCGTTGTTGGACGGCGCGTAGGCGGCGTAGTCCTCCAGCGCGGCTTCTTTCATCGCCTTGGGGAAGAGACGGCCCAAGCCGGTGTCTTTCAAAGCACCCTTGACCACGTTCTGCCCCACGTCTCCCTCATCAACGGTGGAGTACACAATGTCGCCCGTCGCTGAGACCAGCATCAGGTCGTAATAGTTGTGGGTGCTGGCAAACTCCTTGAACATCGGATCGTACTTGTCGCGGTAGCCGTTCCACATGCTGCCGCCGGTCTTGCCGCCCTCTTCTTGGAAAGCCTGATTGAACTCCTGGATGGCGCTGATGGTGGAGTAGCCGGCGGCGAACACTTTCGCGTCCGCGAACCGGCGGGTCATGAAGCGCTCGATGGCCTGTTTCTTGGAAGCCTCGAAGCCGTACATCTTGGCAATCGCTTCCGTGTGCAGACCGTCCATGATGTCGGAGAGCGTCGCCATGTCCGAGTGCCGCTCCTGGAGATAGGACACAATCTCTTTCTTTTTCAACTCGCGGACAGACTCAAGCTGCTGCTGGGCGCGGGCTGTCAGAGCGGTGGATGCCGACCAGTAGTCCAGCACCGCGTTGATCAGGTAGGGCACCGTTCCTACCATGAGCAGCAGGGCCATGAGCTTCCACCGGAGGCCCCAGCCCTCTCTAAAGGTTGTTTTTGCCTCTTGACGTTTCATTCCCTTGTTCCCTCCTGTCTCTGGTTCGATTCCGGGACTGCGGACCTGCGGTTCCGCCCGCCTGCCGCCTCCTGCCTGCGGTTTCCTAAGGAAACCGGGTTCAGCCGCGCTCCACGCTTCCTGCCCATGTTGTCCTCATGCCCTCCTGTTTTGAAAAAGTGGCACTGCATTCGTTCTCTTGTTTATATTGGTATCTTCCAATTTCTGCAAGCCCGCCGTGCATGGACGGGCGTTTTTTGTGTTTTTGATGCAACTGTTCGCGGAACCCCGTAAGGGCAATTCATGAATTGCCCTTACGGGGTTCCACCTGCATCACGCCCGCCGCCGCGAGCTTTTGCTTCGTCGCAGGCAGCTTTCCGACCGCTGCAACCTCCCTGCAAACAAGTGCAGCATGATTTTCTCCGTCTGCAACCTGCTTTTACACCGCTGCAAGCAGCTTTCAGACTGCTGCAAGCTGCCTGCGAACAAGTGCAGCCTGCTTTTATACCTCTGCAACCAGCTTTCGCACTGCTGCAAGCTGCCGTCCGTCCGCCGTAGGGGCATGCCCCTACTACGGCGGACGGCGGGCCGACACGACGGCCCGGCCCTCACGCCGCCAGTATCCCGTGGATGGTGTCCGGGATTTCCGCGTCCGGCAGCACCGCTGCCTCGCGGCAATGCGCCGAGACCGACCACGGCATGTCGCGGTAGAGGCAGCCCGCCGGGTCCTGGACAATGCCTGCGCCGCCGACGCGGAGGATTTCGGCCATGCCTTCAGTGCCGTCCTCGCCCACGCCGGAAAGAATCACCGCCACTGCGTCGTCCTGCATCACCTCAGCCACGGAAAAAAACATCATGTTGATCGAGCCGCGCTGCGTGGCGAAGGGCGCAGCGGAGATATGCAGAGCCAGCCCGTCCTCACACTCGTGTATAGTCATGTACTCTTCGCCGGAAGCGAAGTAGCAGCAGCCTGGCTCAATCGACTCGTTGTTCGCGGCCCGTTTGACCCTGAGCGGCGAGAAGCGGTCTATGTATTCGACAAATGCGTCCAAATGCTTGGACGGCGCGTAGAACATGACCAAGCAGGCGGCAGGATGCTCGGCGGAAAGATGGGGCAGGAGCTTGAGCAGCGCGCCGTAGCCGCCTTCCGCCGCGCCGACAGCGACGATCTTCTCGCAGCGGGTGCCGGGCGGAAACTTGGCCTGCTTGTCCTTGCTCACGGCCCGGACGTAGCGCACTGCGTCCAGCTCCACCTCGGCGGCCAGATGCACCTTGCGGGCGATGTCCCTGGTCTGCTCGCTGAGGTCAACTTCAGCGTTGCGCGAAGGTTTGGAAACGAAATCCACTGCGCCGTACTTGAGCGCATCAAACGTCACCACCGCGCCGTCCTGCGTCATCGAACTGAGCATCACTGTCGGGGTCGGCGCCTGAATCATCAGATGCTTGATGGTCTTCAGGCCATCCATGACCGGCATTTCCACGTCCAAGGTCACTACGTCCGGCTTGAGCTGAGGGATGAGCTGAAGGGCCTCCTCGCCGTTCTCAGCCTCGCCCACTACTTGGACAAAGGGATCGTCCTTAAAGATGCCCGCGATCACCTTGCGCATCATTCTGGAGTCGTCCACAATGAACAGGCTGATTTTCTGCGTCCCAGTGTCGTTCATAGTCGGCCCTAATCCGCCTTTCCGGGCGGCTTCCCGTTTCAGCCTTGAGGTCACGCGGATGGTTTCCAGCTCCTGCTGGCTGATGTTGCGTTCCCCGGTGTGCGTTTCAGATTCGATGATAAAGCCCAGCGGCTGCCAGTCAAAAATTTCCAAGGCCGCGTCTGTGCCCCGTTTTTTTTCACAGGCTGCGTTGATCAGCTGTCCTTTGTCAAAATCAAGCAGGCCGTGCTTTTTGGCACCGAAGCGGACGGCGATGCGGGCGGTGCGCTGCGCCGCCTCAAAAAACGCGGCGATCTTGGCCACCGAAATGCCTGGCTGGTAGTCGTTCTCGTCCAGCCGCTGAAGGCTTTCGATGATCGCGCAGCCGATGACCTCCAGATTGGCCGGTTTGGCCACGTAGAGGTGAATGGAATCCTTGCAGGGGTAGCTTTCGACCAGCTTGTGCGAAAAATGCTGCCCCTTGGTCATGACGATGCACTGAATATGGCGGTAGGAGGTGGAGACCAAGGAAAGCACCTCCAGCGCGTCCAAGCTCTCCGCATGGAGATTGACTACCAAGACCGCGATTTTCTCCTGTTTGAGCTTGAACAGCTCCTCGCCGGGACTGGTCGCGGTCTGCACGTCGAACTGATCGTAAGCGCGCAGCAGCTCATAAAGATCGTTGACAAAGAGCAGGTCGTCGTCAACGATGAGGATTTTCGATTTATCAGACATGAATGACCGCTCGTCTGATGTCTATGAAAATTCAACAGGATGCATAAGTCTCCCCGTGCCTGCCGGAAAATATCGGCGTTGGAGCCAAAAGCGGCTCCGCCATTACCAAGGATAGCATATCTGCCACTGAAATCAAATTGTTTCTTCGGCGCAGGCGCAGGCCGCCGTTCCATGCAGGAGCCGCAGCGCAGGAGAACACGGCGGCAGAAAAACGGCCTTGACTTCGCCGCTCAATATGCGACAATTCTATTGATACCATTTGCTTGCGAGACGTGTTCTGCGGGCCTGACGGCAGAGGGGAAAATAATTATATACCACAGTGTTGTTCTTTTCAAAGAATGATTGCGGATTGCTCCGCTGCGGAGGATAGAAAGATGAAAAAAGCGATTCTGGCGGCAGCAGCCGCCCTGCTGCTGGTGCTCGCCGCCCTTGTGCAGGCTGCGGAAGAGAGTGAGGTTAAAATTGGTTTCCTTGTTTGGAACGGGCCGTTCAAGGGAATGCAGCAATGGAAGGCCACTGGCGAGCATCTTGCCAAGGAGCTGGGGCGGCCTGTGACCGTTATGCCGCTGGAATTCAAAGAAGTGCTGCCTGCGGTGGAATCGGGCCGGGTCGATTTTTTCACCGCCGATCCCTCGATGTTCGCCACAGCCAAAACGCGGCACGGCGCAGAAGCGGTGCTGACGATGAAAAGTCCCGTCATCGGCACCGACCTCATTGGCGCGGTCATTTTCACGGCGGCGAAGAACATCTACATCAACGGCCTGACCGACTTGCGCGGGAAAAAATTCGGCGCGCTCCGGCGCTGGTCCTTTGCCGGGTGGCAGATGGCGGAGCTGGAATTCCAAGACGCAGGCATTGATGCCTACGGCTTTGTCTCCACTCTCCGCTTTTTTGAAACCCCGCAGGCGGTGATCAAGGCTGTGTTGAGCGGGCAGGTGGATGCGGGCACCGTGCCCACCGGCCTGCTGGAGCTGGCGGCAGAGTCCGGGGAACTGTCTCTGGATGACGTGAAAATTTTGGAGAAAAAACATCATAAAGATTTTCCCTACGTCTGCTCCACTGTCCTCTACCCCGGCTTTGTTCTGGCAAGGACAGCGGGAGTGGATCAGCAGCTTGCCGGGCAGGTGGCCGCCGCCCTGAAAAAGCTGAAGTCAGAGGACGAGGCCCTCGTAACTGCGGAGGTGACAGCGTGGATTGATCCCCTCGACTACACAGTGATTGAAAAAGCGCAAAACAGGCTGCGGGGCTATGGCGGCGAGGCCGAGCCGCCGCACGGCAGGCAGGAGTATGCCCGCAACGACTAACAAAGGCTGCGCATACGCCGAGGCAAACACTGCCTCGGCTTGTCTCATTTGTCCTTCAGTCTCAAAATTTTTTCGATCATCCCGCTGCTCGACTGCTGATGCCGGAAGACAATCCGCCGCACCGCGCCGCCAGCGGCCTTCACTTCCGCCGCTCCGACAATCTGCTCTTCCGGCCAATCCGCACCCTTGACCAAGACATCTGGCAGCAGCGCGGTGATGAGCTGCTGCGGCGTTTCTTCCGCAAAAATGGTGACAAAATCCACACAACCGAGCGCGGCTAAAACTCTGGCCCGGTCCGCCTCGTTGTTCACCGGGCGGGACGGGCCTTTCAGCCGTCGCACCGAGCTGTCCGCGTTCAGGCCGACCACAAGGCAGTCGCCGCAGGCGCGGGCCTGTTCTAAGTAATCCACATGCCCGGCGTGGAGCAGGTCAAAACAGCCGTTGGTGAAAACTACCTTGCTGCTCTGCCGCCGGATCAGGGCCAGCCGCGCCCGCAGGGTCTCCAAATCAACAATCTTATTTGCGTCCCAGCCCGGCCAAGGCCGCTCGCCAGCCGTGCAGAAGCGCGAACGCAGCTTGTCTAATTCCGCCTCGTCAAGCCGCGCTTGGACGCATTCAGCCCCCTCCCCTGCTTCGGCAAGAATCTGGCCGTCCGGGGCGATGAGCAGCGAATGCCCGGCCAACCTGCCCTCGCCGACCGCGCCGCAGCCGTTGCAGGCGACGACAAAAGCCTGATTCTCCACCGCTCGCGCCTGCGTCAGCAGCCGCCAGTGCGCCAGCCGGGCTGAAGGCCATTGCGCGGAAACGATGATCAGGCGGCTGCCCGCAAAAACTTGGCTCCGGCTGATCTCAGGAAAACGGAGATCGTAACAGACCAACCCCCCCAACGGCCCAAAGGGGCTGCTGATCGGCAGCGGCTCCGGCCCGGCCTGTAAATATTCTTCTTCCTGCCAGAAGCGGAACAAATGCTGCTTCTGATATTTGCCCGCCACGCCGTCCGACCCGACCAGAAACAAAGTGTTGCAGGGATTGCCGCCGGGCTGCGGCTCCAAGAGCGAACCGGCAAACCAGAGCCTGCGCTCTGCCGCTGTTGTTTGCAGTTCGGCAAGAATCGCCGGAGTCTGCTCGGCCAGTGCTTCGGCGTTAGGATAATCAAAACCGCTGGCCCAAACTTCCGGCAGAACAATAAGAGTGTTTTCTGGGAACTGCTGCGCGGCCAGCAGCTCGCGGAACTGACGGAGATTAGCCGAAATGTCGCCGGTGTGAATTTCTAATTGCAGACAGGCGGCGTGAGGGAAAAGACGGGTCATAGAAAATTGAATGGCTTATTGTTGTGCAGACAGCAAAAATCCCTGACGGCGCAGGGCCGGTCAGGGATTTTTCGCGCTGGCTGCGCTTCGTTTACTGCTTCAGCAGATGATCAGCCAAAGCCTCCAGTTCTTGGTCAGAGCCGGGGAACGGCGGCATCATGGTAGCCGCTTTGCCCGACGGCTGGCGGACGAATTCCATCAGCTTGGCCTTGTCGTACTTCTGCGCCAAGCCGGTCAAAGCAGGTGCGCCCGCACCGCCTGCATGGCAGTTCATGCAGCCCATGTCCTTAATCACCTTCTCACCGCTCACCGGAACACTGCTCTCCAGTTTGGCTGGCGCAGGCGGCGCGGCGATGTTGCCGGGTACGAACTTCTGGTTCATGTACATCGTGTTCCAGACTAAATACGGCTTTCTTGCCCGCTCGCGGGTGAACGCGCCCATGAAGAAGGCTAAGAACATGGCTAAGGAGGCGGCCACCAGTGCTTTACGACCTTTCTCATGCCCTTGCACCCAATACAGGGTTCCGCCGATCATCGCCAGCACACCCAGCGTGATCATGGTGTAGAAGAAGGGCGTGGCCATGCCGTCAGTGATTTGCTGCCACGGATTTGGCTCAGGCAGCGACGAAGTGGCGGACCGCACCTTCAACACGAAGCTGACACCGGACAGCGGCTGGAGGAAAAGCAGCGCGGCACCGATCTTTGCCGTGAACAGGTTCATCTTGTTGAAATACGCCTGCTCCGCGCCTTGGGTTTTGGTGGATTTCCAGAACGTCCAGAGGAAGAGGATCAGGGCTGAGTTGATCAGGGTCGGCAACAGAATGTGGATGCTTGATTCAATCAGGATTGGAGTGAAGAACGCGTCCCAGCGGCTGCCGGTCTCCAGCCATTTTCCCGGCACCAGCATGAAGGCCCAGATGCCGTTGATCAGGAATCCTGCCATCAAAGCGAAAAAGCCAGTGATGACACCGATGCAAATATGCGTTCCGCGTGAGAGTGACCCCCATGTGTTGTGATAAATGACTGCGAAGATCATCAGCAGCAGGAATACTGCGCCCTCGGCCAAAAAAGGCCAGAACTGCATTGAGTACAGGAATGCGCCAAATTGGCTCCAGAGGCCGATGGTCAGCACGACGATGGCCACGCCGAGTACGCCATTGATCTTCATCATGTCCGAGAGGAAGCCGGACACGCTTTTGGCCAGCCGGATGTAGTCCTCATCCTTCTTTTTCGTTCCCCACCACTCCGCTACCACGGACAGAACCGATCCGCCGACCGCGAAGAAGGCGAAAAAGACATGGATCAGAATGACCGCTGCCATGATGATGCTGTTTCCAATCACGGGAAATTGTACGCCGTCCACTTTGTGTCTCCTTTTTTGTCAAGCCCGCCCGCTTGGACTCACCGGTGCTCAGGCTCCTGCTTGTTCAGCAGATGGTTGGTGAAACTTCTGTCCTTTCAGAAAGAGCTACAAGATGACTGCCAAAAAGTCAACTTATTTTTTCTTTGTCAAACTGAACTGTTGCGCCGCATCGTTCGTCTGCCGCCATATTTTCAGTGTATCACAACGGCCAAGGGGAGTGTAAGATAAATTCTCAAGTAGTTGCATGGAAAAAAAATGTTCATCGGCAAGATGGGGAATGACGAAACAGACCGGAACACGCACTGCCCGCAGTCAGACTATCGCCTGCCTTGCGGCGTGGACAGGCACAGGGAAGCCAGTTCAGGGCTTTATTGACACGCTGATTCATGACTCCAGCCTGAGCCACGAGGACCGCCAGCTTGCGGTGATGCTGGTCATGGGTGCGCTGCGGAGGCAGGGCAGCCTTGATCTGCTGATCAGCCGCTTTGCCAAAACCAGCCTTAGCAAGATGAAGCCGCTGACTTTAGCCGCCCTGCGGATTGGCATCTTGCAGCTCTGTGTGCTGGAGCGCATCCCGGATGCGGCGGCAGTCAACGAGACTGTGGCCGCGTTGAAGCTGCTGCACCAGCCGCAGTGGTTGCTTGGCTTTGTCAACGGCATCCTGCGGAACATCGCCCGGCAGAAGGACAGCTTGCCCCGGTTTGAAGACCTCGCGCCTGAGCTGGATTATCCGCCTTGGCTGGTCGAACGCTGGCGGCGCAGCTTGGGAGAGGAGGCAGCGCAGATAATCTGCCGGATCAACGGCAGGGAGCCGCAGCTCTGCCTGAACAGCCTGCGCGTGGATCGGGACGCATTGGCCAGCCTGCTGGCAGCGCAGGGCATCCGCAGCGAGCCAGGCGGATATGCGCCGGAAAGTCTGCTTCTGCCTGACTGGCGGGGCGCGGTGACCGCCCTGCCCGGCTTTGCTGACGGACTGTTTCAGGTGCAGGATCAGGCGGCGCAGCTTGCCTGCAAGCTGCTTGGCCCTTTCAAGGCAGGAGGACGTTTTTTGGACGGCTGCGCGGGCTTGGGCGGCAAAACCTGCGCCCTGGCCGCGCTGCTGCCTGAGGGCGCGTCTTTGACTGCGGTTGAGCCAGATGCACGCCGCCTCCGCCTGCTGGGCGAGAACATGCAACGGCAGCAGGCGCAGGCCAGCGTCTTCCACGGCACCTTAGAGGCGTTTGCCGCAACCAGCCCGCCGCCTTTTGACGGCATTCTGATTGACGCGCCCTGTTCCGGTACAGGAGTCATCCGCAGACAGCCGGATATCCGCTGGAACCGGCAGCCTGATGATTTCGCCGCATATCAGGCAGCGCAGCTCGCCCTGCTCCGCACGGCAGCCGCACTGCTGGCTCATAGCGGGGTGCTGGTCTATGCCACCTGCTCCATTGAGCCGGAGGAGAACCAGCAGGTGATTGAGCAATTTCTGGCGGAGAAGACCGGCTTTGTCCTGACAAGCTACCAAGCCTTCTTGCCGGAAGCAGCGGCTGCGCTGGCGGATGAGCAAGGCTGCTGCTTCGCGCCGCTGCCGGACAAAGAGATTGACGGCTTCTTTGCCGCGAGGATGATGCGGCAGGCGTGAGTTGAAAAAATAAAAGGCCGCAGTTTTTCAACTGCGGCCTTGAAGGCGGTTCATCCGCCAAGGTGGCGCAAGCAGCTGCCTGCTACTTTCTCTTCACTACGCCAGGAACACGGATGTCTTCCACCAGATGCTGGATGTGCTCCGGCGGCGGCGGGGTGACGCTGGACACCGCGAAGGCGACAGCGAAGTTCACCAGTGCGCCAATGGGGCCAAAGGCTTCGGGCGAAATGCCAAAGAGCCAGTTCTCAACCACGTCCTTTGCCATCTCGGTGCCAGGCACGAAGAACCAGCCTTTGAACCAGAAGATGTACAGCATGGTCACGCCTATGCCTGACAACATGCCGGCAATCGCGCCCGCCTTGTTGATCCGCTTGAAGAAGATGCCCATCATCAGGGCCGGGAAGATTGAGGAAGCGGCCAAGCCGAAGGCCAATGCCACCACCTGCGCCGCAAAGCCCGGAGGGTTGAGGCCGAAATATCCGGCCACGATGATCGCTCCGCCCATGGCGATGCGGCCTGCCAGCAGCTCGTTCTTATCGCTCATGTTCTTGGCGAAGATGCCTTTGAGCAGATCATGCGAGATAGAAGAGGAGATGGCCAGCAGCAGGCCTGCGGCGGTGGAAAGCGCGGCAGCAATAGCTCCTGCAGCTACCAAAGCGATGACCCACGGCGAGAGATGCGCGATCTCCGGGTTGGCCAGCACCATGATGTCGTTGTCCACCTTGACCATCTCGTTCTGCGCTGCGTCCTTGAGGTACTGGATTCGTCCGTCGCCGTTCTTGTCCTCAAACTGAAGCAGCTTGGTTGCCTCCCACTTCTTGAACCACTCAGGACGGTCTTCGTACTTGATCCACTCGCCGGCGTTGGGGCCGGAGGTCGGCTTGATGGTTTCCATCAGGTTGAAGCGGGCCATCGCCCCGACCGCAGGTGCGGTGGTGTAGAGGATGGCGATGAAGACCAGCGACCAGCCCACTGAGGAGCGCGCGTCCTTGACCTTGGGCACAGTGAAGAAGCGGGTGATGACGTGCGGCAGACCAGCGGTGCCGATCATCAGACAGAGAGTGTAGAGGAAGATGTTCTGCATACTGCCTTGGCGGGCGGTGTATTCGCCAAAGCCGAGATCAAGCAAGGTCTTGTTCAGCTTGTCGAGGAAGTACAAGCCGGAGCCGTCGTTCATCTGGCCGCCGAGGCCAAGCTGCGGCAGCGGGTTGCCGGTCAACTGGAGGGAGATGAAGACAGCAGGCACGGTGTAGGCGAAGATCAGCACGCAGTACTGGGCAATCTGGGTGTAGGTGATGCCCTTCATGCCGCCCCAGACCGCATAGATGAAGACGATGAACATGCCGACGAACAGCCCGTTCTCGTAGGACATCTCAAAGAAGCGGGAGAAGGTCACGCCGATGCCCTTCATCTGGCCGATGACGTAGGTCAGCGAGGCGATGATCAGGCAGATGACCGCGACGATGCGGGCCGCGTCCGAATAGTAGCGGTCGCCGATAAAGGCGGGCACGGTGAATTTGCCGTACTTGCGCAGATACGGCGCGAGCAGCATGGCCAGCAGGCAGTAGCCGCCGGTCCAGCCCATGACAAAGACAGACGCGTCATAGCCCTTCATGGCAATCATGCCCGCCATGGAAATGAAGGAGGCGGCAGACATCCAGTCTGCGCCGGTGGCCATGCCGTTGAGCACTGGATGCACGCCCTTGCCGGCCACGTAGAACTCGCCAGTGGAGCCAGCGCGGGACTTGACCGCGATCCAGATGTAGAGGGCGAAGGTCGCGCCCACCACCAAGTAGTTGATTAACTGCGGACTCATGGGTCAGTTCTCCTCTCAGTCTTCTTGAACGCCGAATTTCTTGTCTAACTGATTCATACGCCAAGCGTAGATGAATACCAGCGCGACAAAGCCATAGATCGACCCTTGCTGGGCGAACCAGAAGCCGAGCGGATAGCCGCCCAGCCTGATGCTGTTCAGCGGCGCGGCAAAGAGAATGCCGCAGCCGTAGGAGATGAAGAACCAGACGGCCAAACAGCCCAGCACCAGCCGGATGTTGGCCTTCCAGTACGCCTGCGCATCGTTGTTCATAAATGCCCTCCGTTAAAATTTTTAAATTTCTCCAGACGGCAGGAACACCCCGTCGCCCCAGAGAGTGTGTTTCATTTTCGTATGGCGCATAAGTTTACCTGCCGTCGTGCTTTTCGTCAAGCCTGAAAAGAATGCGGAAAAGGTTTGCCCGCCTCAGGTGCCGCTCTGGCGGCCCGCGCCGTACAGCTCCTTCAATGTGGCAATGCCGTCCTGCCGGAATTTTTTCACTAAGTACAAAAAAAGATATGCTGTCTGGAGCGCATCCTCCAGTGCGTCGTGCGGCTTGAACTTGGGCAGATTGAATTCTTCCACCAGCGCTTCGAGATTGCAGGCCGCCGACTGATCGCAGCCGCCGTAGAAGTCCTTGCTTTGCGCTTTCTGGTAGCGGAGGGCCAGCCGCATGGTGTCAATGCTGGGATTGGAAATGGAGCCGCCCAGCTCCTTTTCCGCCGCCTTGTTGAGAAAGTGCATGTCGAGGTCAACAAAATGGCCGACCAAGAGGCTGTTGCCGCAGAATTCGATGAATTCCGGCAAAACCTCCTCCAAGGGCGGTGCTTCCTCCAGCTGTTCCGGGGTGATGCGGTGGATGAAAGTGGCACTGTTCGGCTGAATGCTGTCAGGCCGGATCAGACTGTGGAACTGCTCGCTAGGGATGATCTGCAAGTTCTCAACCCGCACCGCGCCGATGGAGATGAGCTGATCCTTGCGGCGGTTGAGGCCGGTCAGCTCTGTGTCAAAGACCGTGAAGCAGTATTCATGCAGCGGCCTGCCTTGATTGAAATCCGCGAATAGCTGCGCATTCCGCCGCAGGATGGGATGCGGCTCGCACAGACCGAAGACTTTGCGCAGTAGAGTCAGCATGATCAGACCGCTGGATACAGCGTCCGCAGCATCCCGTGCAGGCGGTCAATCACCTCAAAGGCATCGCGGAGCAAACGCCGGTCTAATTCGGACAGATGCGCCGGTTCAATGTGATTGTCCGGCTCGTCGTCCGCCTCTAGCTGGTTGAGCTGATGCACTAACCGCAGCTGCTGCTGCATCTCGTAAGCGTCAGTAGCCGCTTTCAACAGCTCGCCGCTGATGATGTTTTCCTGAGCCAGCACATGCAGGCGGGCCAAGGTGTTGGTCTCGCGGATGCCGTGCTTGAGGGCCAGCACACGGGCGAAGTTGACAAAAGGCGTGATGCCCTGCACCTTGATGTCCAACTTGTTCTTGTGCTCGCCGTCTTTTTCAACAATGAAATTCTTGAAAAAGGAAAGCGGCGTGCGTGCGGCCATGCACTGCCGGGCAAGGTGGAGCAGGTACAGCTCTTGCCGCTTAGTGACGGTGCTTAGATGCTGGCGCAGCTCGTCGGCCAGCGCGGCCTTGCCGAAACCGGCGCGGAAGTCGAAGAAAATGGCCGCGTGCAGCAGCTCCTGCGGGTCGGGCGTGGCCGCCCAGTCAGTGAAATACTGCTTCCAGACCGCAAGCGGCTGCCGCCATTTGGGGTTGACGGCCATGATCCCGCCCGGACAGAGCGGGTAGCCGCACTGCACCAGATGATCAATGGCCTTACGGGCGAAGCTGGAGAAATACGCCTCGCATTCCTTAGCATGGGCTTCGTCCGCTGGGTCTTCGTAGATGATGGCGTTGTCTTGATCAGTGCGGAAGGTCTGCTCGCGTCGGCCCTCAGAACCCATCAGCAGCCAGCAGTAATCAACCGGCGGCGGCCCCAGCTCCTCTTCCAGCAGGGTGAGCAGTCGCTCCAAAATCTGATCATTGAGGATGGAGATCATCCGCGAGATATGTCCGGCCTTCGCCCCTTCGCGGATCAGGTTGCGGATCATCTCCGGGATTTTGCGCGAGAGCGGATGCAGGCCTTCGATCTGCTGCTGGCGGCCTATTTCCTTGAACAGCGAATACGGGGCATGGCCTTGCAGCAGGGCGATGTCGTGCGAGGTGATCACGCCGATGATCCGCTCGGCCCGCTCCACGGCTAAATGATGGATGGAAGTAGACATCATCTTCAGCAGCGCGTCAAAACAGGTGGATTCCGACAGCACCGCAGCCACAGGCGAGGACATCACCGCCCGGATCGGCTCGCCGGAGTCGCGGCCCGGTGCCAGCACCTTGTTGCGCAGGTCGCGGTCCGTGACAATGCCGATGATCTTTTCCTCGTCGCCCGGCTCGTGGATGAGCAGCGAGGCCACGCGGAACTCGGCCATTCTGCTGGCGGCCTCACGAATGCTTGCGTTAGCTGCGATCTTGCGCGGAGCCTGCCGGATGATGTCGCCGACCTGAATAGAGAAAAGGTGCAGGTTGCTGTCGCTGCTCCGGCCCATGCGGTGCCGCCGCAGCTCGCTGTAGGCGGCGGCCACCACTTTCTCGGAGAAGCTCTTGAGGTAATACTGGGAGAAGCCGGGCTGGCTGCTGATCAGTTCAAGGAAAACCGCTTTCGGCAGCAGGAAGCAGAAGGTGTCCTCCACCGTCTCCACGTCGAGATTGGCGAGCGCGCCCCGGATGATGCCCAGCGCGCCGATGTAGTCGCCCTCGCCCCGGTAGTCCTTGAGCGTCACCGCGCCCTCGTCATCGATGATGAAGGACTTCACCCCGCCCTGCTGGATCAGGTAAAGATAATTGATCTCGCTCTTGCCCGCTTGCAGCAGCTTGGTGCCTTTGAGGAAGAAATCAATCTTGACCTGCCGGGCCACCTGCCGGATGGTCTCAGGATCAAGCTCCTTGAACGGCATGATCTTGCCGAGAAACTCCGCCACTGCCTCAGGAGCCGCCGCCTGCCCGCCGCTTTTTTTCATGCTCTTTTCCCTTGGTGTGATAGCAGCCGTGGATTCAAGTTGTAAGTGCAACTTTTGCTGAGTTGAGAAAAGAGTGAGTTATGGTAACATGATGGCTCAATTC
>JAABPV010000020.1 GCA_011391865.1 Desulfobulbaceae bacterium
CTCTTGGCTTCAACACGCCAAAAAAGCTATTCTTGGGAACTTGCCAAAAAATTGCACTTGGAACTTGAATCCACGGTAAAATTTACTACCGCTCTTGTTCCTGAAGACCTTTTAATTCAGGATCTTCTGCCTCAGAATCACTCATATCATGGCAGCGAGCCGTTCAGTTATACCCACCTTGTCCGGGAAGAGCCTGGCGCATTTCAAGAACGAGATATTGTGCAATTGCTGCACAGAATTTTCTCACCAGAACAAATTTATCTTGGTCCGCTGCGCGTGACTGACAGGGAAGAAATAGCGGATGTGTTGGTGGCGACTGATTCGCATCTGCTTCTTATCCAAGCAAAAGACAGCCCGAATACCGAACAAGTAGCAAAAAATACTATGTCCCGTAAAAAGGCAACAACTATAAAAAGTCTTCGCAAGGCTGTAGATCAGACAAGAGGAGCAGTCCGATATGCAAGGTCAGGTGAGCCGATGAGGATGATTATAGGAGGAAAAGAGATCAAATTAAGGATAGAAGGGAGAAAGATACGCACATTGATAATCGTCAAAGAGCTGTTTTCTGACGAGTATTCAGCATACAGCAACATTGTCTTGCCAGTGGCTGAAAAAAATAATGCTCCTTGCATTGTGCTCGATTATGCCGAGTTGCACATGTACTCTTCACATTTAAGAAATGAGGAATCGTTCTTTAACGCATATGACAGAATCTTCATGTATGGTGCTGAACATGGTATTTTTCCACGCCTTCGTTTCGGCATAGCTGACAGTATTAATTCTTCACGTTTTATTAAAAAACTCGTTAATTTTAACCCTCCATCAGCAGAGAAATGCAGGCGGCGATGAACAGCGTCAGGGCGATGAAGCCGTTCATGGAGAAAAAAGACATTTCGATGCGCGAGAGGTCGCGGGGATTGACGATGAGGTGCTGATAAAACAAAGCCGCGCCGGTGAGCAGGATGCCGATGTAATAGACAAAATTCAGAAATTGCAGCCAGCCGGTCAGCGTGAAGAGCAGAAAGGCGAGAACGTGAAAGAGAATGGCCAGCCGGAAGGCGTTCTTCCGCCCCAATCTGGCGGGCATGGAATGCAGCCCGGCTTGGCGGTCAAATTCCGCATCCTGCGAGGCGTAGATGATGTCAAAGCCGCTCACCCAGAAGAGCACGCCCAGCGACAGTGCCCACGGATAGCCTGACAAACTGCCAGCCGCAGCCGCCCAGCCGCCCAGCGGTGAAAACGCCAAAGCCACGCCGAGCACGACATGACAGAGCCAAGTGAAACGTTTGGTCAGCGAATAAAAAAAGGTCAGGGCAAGGGCAAAGGGCGAAATAAACAGGCAGAGCTGATTGAGCATGGCGGAGGCGAAAAAGAAAAGCGCGGACGCGGCGGCAGTCAGCAGCCAAGACTCTTTCAGCGAGACCGCCCCGGCAGGAATGGCCCGGTCTTTGGTGCGGGGATTGGCTGCATCAAAGCGATGGTCGGCGATGCGGTTGAAAGTCATTGCCGCTGTCCGCGCCCCGATCATGGCGATGATCACCCAGAAAAAAACCCGCAGCGGCGGAATGCCGCGCGCAGCGAGAAAGGCTCCCAGAAGAGCGAAGGGCATGGCGAAAACCGTGTGCTTGAATTTGATCATTTCAAGCATGACGGCGATTTTTTTCATTGCGACCATATTCTTTTTCTCAAACTTCAAAGAGTGTCAGCCATTGCTGCAATATCACTGCTCTCGCCAAGCACGATTAGAATATCGCCCGCCATAATCTTGGTTTCCGAACCGGGATTGAAAATCATCGGCATTTCCTCCCGCTTGATCGCCACGACAATGATGCCGTATTTTTTCCTGACCCCGGCCTCAATCAAAGTTTTGCCGACGCAATGCGCTTGTCTGCTGACAACCAGCTCCTCCATGCGCAGGCCAAGATCGCCCACCTGCGTGGCCAGATCGAGAAAATCAACCACTGTTGGCCGGATGATGATGTGCGCCATCCGGTGCGCGCCGATGCAATAGGGAGAAATGACCCGGCTGGCTCCGGCCCGCTCCAGTTTTTTCGCCGCGCCGGGCACACCGCTGGAGCGGGCGAGGATGAAGAGTTTCGGATTCAGGCCGCGCGCGGTCAGGGTGATGTAAACATTTTTTTCATCGGAGGAAACCGCAGTCACCAACCCTTTCGCCTGTTTGATGCCGGCTGCCAGCAAAATGTCATCATCTGAAGCGTCGCCTTTCAGCTCGGCGTAGCCAAGCCGGTCAAGCTGCTCAATCACCGCTTCATTGCTTTCAATCACGACAAAATCCCGACTGTTCTCCTTGAGGATCGAGCAAATTTCCTGCCCGATCCTGCCGAAGCCGCAGATGATGTAATGATCCTGCATCTTGGTCATCTTTTTCTGCATTCTCCTTTTGGCGACAAGCTGGCGCAGGCCGCCCTCAACCATTGTCTCGGTGATCTGGCTGAATAGATACATCACATAGCCGACACCGGAGAAAATCAGCAAAATGGTGAAAATGCGGCCTCCGGCAGTGACCGGAGCAAGGTCGCCGTAGCCGACCGTGGTGATGGTGATCGCGGTCAGATAGAGGCCGTCGAGAAAGCTCATCCCTTCCAGCAGCTCGTAGCCGAGCGGCCCGGCGATGAGCAGGAACAGCAGCGGCGCGATCGGGAGAAGATATTTGCGGATTTTCGCCGCCAGCCATTTGACCAGCCGCCGCATCGCGAAGTCCTGCCGCTACCACTCCACCCGCAGCGTGTTCTCCAGCGCGTCCACCTTGGCGATTCGGACTGTGACCTCATCGCCCGGCTCGGCCTGCAAAGAGGGATGCGGCGGCAGGTCAATGTCAAAAAGACAGTCGAGGAGAAGGGCGTTGATGCGCTGCGGGCCGCTGTTGACCACCAGCGCGGGCAGGCTTTTGCCGATTTGATCTTCCAGCCAGCGCAGGATCCAGTAGCGGTGCCGCTGCTGGCGCACCTTGTTGGCGCGGGAGAGCTTGTCCTGAATGATTCCGGCGAATTTTCGGCAGTCATCCATTGTGAAAAGAATGCCTTTGCCGCTGATCAGATTAGCGATTTGCAGCTGCACGGCGGTGTCCAAAACCCGGCGGATGGGCGATGTGACCGTGGTGTAGCAGTTGAGGCCAAGACCGGAATGTGGCTTCGGATTGGCGGTCAGTTCGCCGCGCGCGAGGAAACGCCGCTGGCAAGCGATGTCGGCCAAGCTGTTGTGCACCCCAGAAATCAGCCGCTTTTTCGGCGGTGGCTGGGAGCGGAATAGACCCGGTGCTTCTTGAGCGGCGAGATATTCCGCAGCGATGCCGTTGGCGAGAATCATGCACTCGGAAACTATGCTGCGGGCGGGCGTGTCCGACGGCGTGAGGCTGACCATCACCTTGTTGCCTTCTTCCAGATAAATAGTCACATCCGGCAGCGAGAGCAGCAGCGCGCCGCGCTCAGCCCGCTGCTGGCGGAGCTGGAGCTGAAGGCGGTTGAGCAGGCGCAGGGCTTTGTCCTCCTCCACCATCCGGTCGGCCTCGCTGTAAGTGAGCTGGCGTTTGACCTGAATGACGCTGAGGACGATTCTGCTGCTGAGGATGTCTCCGTCCGGCGACATTTTCACCAAGAAGCTGACTGCTGGCCGCACCCGGTCTTTGATCAGGCTGAACACGCCCTGCGACAGCTCTTTGGGCATCATCGGCACTTGATTTTCCGGGAAATAGAGCGAGGTGGCCCGCTCCAGACTCTCGGCGAAAAGCGGGTCTTTCGGCGTGATGAAATAGCTGACATCCGAGACATGGATACCCACCAGCAGGCTGCCGTCCTCCTGCGGCTCGATATGCAGCGCGTCGTCGTAGTCGCGGGTGGAGGATCCGTCTATGGTGAAGATGTCCAGCTCACGGAAATCTTTGCGCTTGGGATCAGCCAGCAGCTCCTCGGCACTCGGCTCGGCAATGGCGGCGGCATAAGCAAGCAGTTCCGGGGCGAAATCCACCGGCTGTCCGGCTTGGAGCAGAGGAATATTCTCATCCGGCTGCCAGTAGCCAGCCTGCACAAGCACTTGGTACGGATCGCTGGGCCGGTGCAGCCCGGCGTTTTTCAAAAGCTGGCGCATCAGCTCAAGATCGCAGTTCGTGGCTTCGCTGCCGAAAAGGGCGAAATCCGCCAGCCAGCCAAGAATTTTGTCGCGCTCCGGCCATTCCTCCGCCGTGATCTGCTTGCCTTCCATGATCGCCGCCAAATTGGCCGCGCCAGCCTTGAGCAAATCCTCCTTCTCCTGCTCGCGCTGCCGTTGCAGGCGGAGCTGCTCAACCTGCTCCTGGCTGTGAACGCTGACCACGTCGTTTTTGTATTTGAAGAAAAGCCGGTCTTCAAACACCGCCCGCAGGAAGGCGGCGGTCTGGTCGTCGTTCAGACTGCCGCCGAAAAAGAGGCCCGCGAGGAAGTCGGGCGGAAAGGCGTTCTGCTCCTCCGCGCTGGCCAGCTCCCAGATGTCCTCCAGCGGAATAGTGCCGGTTAGGGCGGCGCGCTGTTCAGCCATGCCTTTCAGAAGAGCCATGCGGTCTTCGCGGCTGCCCTCAACCTGATGCCGGTTCTTGGAAACCGTCAGCACCCGCGAGGCGGGCAGCACGATCTCCTTGCCGTTCTGATTGAAAAGCCGTAGCCTGCCGCTGCTGTCCTGCAGAACAAGGGCGCAGAGGAAGCGTCCTCCGTCTATATATTCAACAATGCTTCCTGGAGAGGTCATGGGCGTTTTTCCATCGTGCGGAGCCTCTGGCCCCGCCGCTGCGCTGGCCGGAACGGCGAACGGGCAGTATTGTTCGGTCTGAAGAATAGGGGAAATATACCGGCAGCCCGGCAAAAAGACAAAACGTTTGTGCGGCAGGGAAATGGATTGTCCTTATTCCAGCGGATACGAGCAAGGCAGCCCTTGCCATGTGGTGAATTCCAGCCTGCCCTCCTGCATCGCGGTGATGTAGTCCGGGCTGAGGGGGATTTTGCCTTTGCCGCCCGGCGCGTCGAGAACGAACTTCGGCACGGCCATGCCGGAGACCGTGCCGATGAGCTGGCGCATGATCGCCAGCCCGTCCTTGACCGGAGTGCGGAAATGGCTGGTGCCTTTGGTCAGATCAGCCTGCATTAAGTAATACGGCTTGACTCGCAGCCGCAGCAGGCCGCAGAAGAGTTCTCGCAGCACGTCAGCGGAATCATTCACCCCTTTCAGCAACACGGTCTGGCAGCCGAGCGGAATGCCCGCGTCGGCAAGGAGCGAGCAGGCTCGTTCGGCCTCCTTGGTCAGCTCCGCCGGGTGGTTGAAATGGGTGTTGATGTAGAGCGGATGAAATTGGCGCAGCATGGCGCAAAGTTCCGGCGTGATGCGCATCGGCAGGGTGCAGGGCGTGCGAGTGCCAATGCGGATGACTTCGATGCTCCGCACCTCGCGCAGCCGCCGCAGGATTTCCTCCAGCCGCTCGTCGGCAAGCAGGAGCGGATCGCCGCCGGAAATCAGCACCTCGCGCACTGACGGCGTGCGGCGAAGGTAATCCAGCGCGGCGGCGAAGCCTGTCTCGCTGAACTGCATGGCCGCACCGCCGACCTTGCGTTTTCGGGTGCAGAAGCGGCAGTACATCGCGCATTGGCTGCTGACTAAAAGCAGCACTCTATCCGGGTATTTATGCACCAAATTCGGCGACGGACTAAGGTCTTCCTCGCCGAGCGGATCATCCATGCCGACCGGATCATCCAGCTCGCGCAAATCCGGCACCGCTTGAAGCCGCAGCGCGTCGCACTGTTTGATCAGCTTCAAATAATACGGCGTGATCCGCATCGGATAACGGGCGATGACCGCCTCGACGGCCTTTGGATCGCAGCCCAGTTCGCGGGCCAAGCCGCCGCTGTCCTGCACGGCGTGGCGCAATTCCTCCTGCCAGCTTGTCATTTCGTTGCTGCTGCCTGTGTGTTAAAGTAAGTTCCAAAGCAGTAAGCACCTCTCAGCTCGCGGGCCTCGCATGTTCTATCCGCCGCCGGGTTGCTGTTCCGTTGCGAAGCGATTATGATAGATGCCAGCAGTTCAAGCAACTGTTCAGTACAGGAGCGCATCGCGTCGCATAGCGAAAGGCATGGTTGGTATTGGCGGCAAAGGAGAAGGATGCGGACGGCAACGAGCGGTTAGTGCTGTCTGCCGTGGCGGCGGATATTGCGGTGGGATCGAGGGTGGCGTAAGAGGGATATGAGCGTTCCTGTGCTACGGCGGCGGGGGAACGAGAGCAAATTGAACGTTGCAGCTAAGTTGTGACAATCTGATTGCTGCTTTCGTCATTGTCGCTGGGAAAACCAGCAGCAATCAATTCTTTCTTGGTTGGCACCATCCAGAAGATGTAGAATCCATGCTCCATACCAATCCCTCTGGGGGATTTCATCTCTATACTTGCTGAGTTGCTGATTACTTTTACAATTTTCCTTGTCGCCTTCTTTCCGATAGGACGAGTTCCAATTGAAAGCATAAAAATATCTTCAAAATTATCAATATGTCTCCAGGGGAACTTGTCTGGAAATATAACCCTAATTGTTAGATTAGATGAATGACGTGCGAAACAATAAAACATTTCAGACGCAGCTTTTTTCTGTGCTTTATTTCTATAATTATCTTTCAGAGTCGGCTGGATAAAATATTTGTTTAATTCCTCTCTGCATGACGCATGCTGCCCTAAAATTTCATATTGCAATTCTAGTCTAACTATGTCTCCAGATTTAAACGGGACTACAGTATGAATGTTTACTTTTAGTTTGTCTCTATCTGTATCGCCATTTCCAGATTTAGATATATGTAGATCGCAGTTTACACAGCTTGTTTTTCCATTTATTAGGATTTTTGCACTTGGCTGAATTATTTCATCAATTCCATTAGCTGATCGAGGCTCATATGAATAATAGAAATAAGGCCCTATTGTTGTAATTTCATTGCGAGTTATAACGAATTCCATAGACCGGACTATTTTTGCAGCAAAAACTCCATTTTGATATCTGTTATATGGAAAGCATAATATCTCATAAGATCTTCTGTAATATCCGAACAACTCACCATGAATTCTACTGTGATTACTGTAAGCCTTTACGATCAATATTATTGAGATAAAAAATATCGCTGCTGAAACTATCAATAAGTAAACTGGCACTATCAGCGTTATAGGTGTTTTTAGAAAAGGTAAAAAATTCACAGCAAAAGGTAAGGTCGCAGGTATACCAGCCACAATTGCCGCCCATGCCATATTGCCGAGCAAACCCCAATCTTTAACAGTCTTCCATGCCTGCTTAATCATTCTCAATCTCCATAGCTAACCAAGCTGAATGCCGCCATGATACCCTATCAGCCTTAGCCCTGTCAAAAAATTCTATTTTCCTGTATACTGCCGGAAATGATGCTCTCGCAGCCAAGGTCAAAAGATACACATCACTCTTCAGGTGTGAGTATAAGTGATTGCAAAATGAGACAAACGATACTAAGAAAAAAGACAAAACAGCAATCATACAATTTGAAGTGCAGCAGGATATACAACGTGGCATAGATCATCCGCGCCTGAGATTCATCTTCTCAACAGAGTGCCAAAAGAACAAACGCCATACAGCTGCGCTCCGCTTCATGCGGATCATCCCTGCGCAACGCGGCTCGTTGTGATGCCTCAGATGCGGCGGCAATGCAGCGCATTTAACGCATACGAGCCATTCCTTGCTTAAAATGAGGCGTTCTAAAATTGAAACGAGATATTTGAAGCAAAGAACGCGGTCTGCAAATTTAAAGCGGGCCATTCGTTGCTTGAAATGAGCCATTTCAAACTTGAAACGGGTCGCGTATCGGAGCCGCGAGGCATTTTAAGCTAAGAATGAGTTTTACAGAATATAGGCGGGTCATTCGTTGCTTAAAACGAGCTATTTTCAACTTAAAACGTATCGCATATCGAAGCTGCGAGGTGTTTGAAACAAAGAATGAGGCTTGAAACTTAAAGTGGGTCATTCCTTGCTTGAAATGAGTCATTTCAAACTTGAAACGGGTCGCGTATCGGAGCCGCGAGGCATCTGAAGCAAGGAGTGAGGCTTGCAAAATTCAGGCGGGTCATTCGTTGCTTGAAAAGTGCCGCATATCTTCCCGATACGGCGTATATAAAATAAACAGGGCGCAGAATTTTCCTTCAAGGCACTTGCATTTTGCAATATATTTTGTTTCATATCATCATGGCTCACATGCTGCATTTTCAATATATATTTATCCTTGATGCGGATCACAAAATACCGCAAGTTATCTGGCTGAGAATTCACGCTTCTCGCCGCGCACGGAGCCAGAAATGAAGAAACCACAGCTCATGGGCATCCTGAACGTCACGCCGGATTCCTTTTCCGACGGCGGCAGCTTTTTTGATGCGCAAAGCATTCTCCAGCAGGCGGAGCGGCTGCTGGCCGATGGTGCGGACATCATCGACATCGGCGGCGAGTCCACCCGGCCTTTTGCCCAGCCGGTTGCAGAGGAGGAGGAGCTGCGGCGGGTCATCCCGGCGATTGAGGCGGTGCGCTCACTTGCGGCGGAAATTCCGATTTCCATCGACACCACCAAGGCCGCTGTGGCCCGCGCCGCGCTGGCCGCCGGGGCGACGATCCTCAACGACATTTCCGCCCTCCGCCACGACTCGGAAATGATTGACGCAGCCCGCAGCTTTAATGGCCCGGTGATCATCATGCACATGCAGGGCAGGCCCGGCGACATGCAGCTTGATCCGCAATATGCTGATGTGGTTGCTGAAATTTGCGCGTTTTTTCAGGAGCGGACAGCGTGGATGGAGGCGCAGGGCATCCGCCGCGAGCGGATCATTCTTGATCCTGGCATCGGCTTTGGCAAGACGCTGGAGCATAATCTGGCGATTCTGCGCAATATCAGCGCGTTCAAATCGCTCGGCTTTCCGGTGTTGATCGGCCATTCGCGCAAATCTTTCCTCGGCAAGCTGCTCGGCCTGCCGACAGAAGAGCGGGACTGGGCCACGGCGTTAGTTTCCGCCCTCTGCGCCCGTCAGGAAGCGGACATGCTCCGGGTGCATGATGTGGCGAAAACTGCGGCGGCTCTGCGGCTGGCCGAGGCGTTGGAGCCGCAGTCGGCATGAAAAAAAGCCCGTCTGCGCAAAGGCATGACGGGCCGGGCCACCGGACGACGGAAGCCGAGATTACGGCTCAACTACGTCCGCAACTTTATATTCAGGGTGCAGTTCGCAAGGGCTTTTGCGCGGCAGGGTGTAAACCTCAGCCACATACTTTCCATTTTCTTTATCGGGCAGAATGCGGACTTGCGTGCTGGCATCCAGCACACCCTCGCTGTCCCATTCGTTGGCGGCTTTCATGCCCGCCTCCAAGGCTTCAGCGGGGGTGTTTCCATGCACTCTGACGCATTTTCCAGCAAAAGCTGAAGCTCCAGAAATAAGCAGCACAGCGGCTGCGCAAGCGGCGGCAAGCAGTTTTTTCATGATCGTATCCTCCCTCGATGATTGAAAATACGCCTAAGCATCTTCTCTGAAGGGCCAGTCCCTTCTTTTTTGCTATTGATAATCATTCCTAATTAAAGGATACGAAAAAAACGCTGCCTTGTCAAATTTTTGGGGATTTTGCTTTACTTGATGAAACAAATGCAGTTTAATTGTGTCACGTAAAGTACAAAAAATAGTATTAACTATAAAATTAGATAGATACATTATAAAAATAGCCTTTTCTGTTTTGTGCGCAGCAAAAATTGCGCATAAAAAAAGCCCGTCTGCCTCAACAGAGGGAGACGGGCCGTATGGAGATGCGGCTGCTTACGCCGACCAAGTTTTATTTTCTGACTTTTCCAGAGTCAAGAGAGGAATGGCAGACTTTCACCACATAGACACCATGCCCATTCTTTGGCAAGATATGAAGACGAGCCTTGCCTTCCTCTCCGCCAAGCTGCAAACCAGCACCTTTGGCAAGGGTTACACCTACCTTGAAAGCGTCATCTATAGTTTTTCCTTCTCCTGATAAGCAGTCTTTTTTTACATCGCCAGCGTAAGCAAGGCTGCCTGCAAGCAGCATAATTCCAAGCAGAATAATATATTTCTTCATGATCATCTCCTTCAGCGTGACGCTGAACCTGTCATGTAGATTTTAATTGCTATTGATAATCAATCCTACTTTTAGGATAGATGAAAAATCTGGCCTTGTCAAAAAAATTTCGATTTTTCTTTACTTGCTAAAAAGGATGCGGTTAAATATTTGCTGCTGCAAGTACAAAAAAATATACTCACAGCAACATCATAAAGTTATGCTCTTTTGAACCACTTTTCCATTTCCTGCGGCGAAAACATCTTCAGCACCGGCCTGCCATGCGGGCAGTGTGAGAAGGCCGCGCAGCCGCCCATCTGCTCCAGCAGCTTCAGCATTTCCTCCGCCTGAAGACGTTTGCCCGCCTTGACCGCCGCCTTGCAGGCCAAAGAAGCCAGCAGCTTGTCCATATATTCCGGCACAGCGGCGGCCAAGCCGTCGAGGATATCCGCTAAAACCTCCTGCGGCGGCAGATGCGCGGCCAAGGCGGGCAGGGTTTTGATCAGCCACGTATTGCCGCCGAAGAACTCCGCTTCCACGCCCAGCGCGGCCACCGCCTCGCGCTCCTTTTCCAGCAAATCCGTTTGCTCCGGCTTCAGCTCCGCCGTGACCGGGAAGAGCAGTGCCTGACTGGCTGGCCGCCGCTGCTGATAATTGTCCCGCAGCTGCTGATAGATGATCCGCTCATGGGCCGCGTGCTGATCAATCACCACTAACTGGCCGTCCAATTCGCAGAGCAGGTAGAGCTTGGCTAATTGGCCGATCAGGCGCAGGCCGCCGCGCTCCGGCTCAAGCAGCATGGGCGGACGGCTGGCGGCGGCTGGCGAAGGCGGCATTTCCGGCGGCTTGGCAAATTGCTCCCGGAACTGCGGCTGCGGCTCGGCGACATAGACCAATTGCGGATGCAGGGGCGAAAAATCTTTCGCCCCTAAATTGTCACCAGAAGGCGCAGGGGCGGAAGTCAGAATTGCCCCTGCATCGTTCGGCACGGCAAACAGCCGCGAGCGCAGCCGCTCTTGCTGCCGCCGCACCGCCTCAGCCACCGCGTTTTTTACCGCCTGATGCACCTCGCCGGACTTGCGGAAGCGGATTTCTCGCTTGGCCGGGTGGACGTTGATGTCCGCCAGCTCCGGGGTCAGCTCAAGGAGCAGCGCGCCCGCAGGCTGCTGCCCCTTCATCAGCAGGCCCTGCATTCCCTCCGCCGCCGCGTGGCGCAGCATTCTGTCCTGCACAGGCCGCCGGTTGACGCAGAGCCGCAGCAGGCCAGCCGGGCTGCCGCTTGGCAGCAGCCAGCCGCACACGGCCAGCTCTCCCGCCGCCTCCACCGCCAGCAGCTCCTCGTCCGGCCAGCGGCAGACAGCCCGCAGCCGTTGCTCCAAACTGGCGGCGGGCAGATCAAGGGTCTTGCGCTCATCTATATATAAGGTGAAGGCGACTTCCGGGCAGGCAAGGGCCTGGCTGCGGATGACCTCTTCGATGTGCGCCAGCTCGGTACGCTTGCTCTTGAGAAATTTGCGCCGGGCCGGGATGTTAGCAAAGAGATTACGCACTTCAACAATGGTGCCGCAGGCGCAGCCTGCCTCGTGGACATCGTGGAGGATGCCGCAGCGCACCTCGGCCCGCGTGCCTGCGGCTGCCTCACTGGTGCGGGAGAAAATGCTCAAGCGCGAGACCGAGGCGATGCTGGGCAGGGCCTCGCCACGGAAGCCGAGCGTGGTGATTGCGTCGAGCTGGCTGTCCTCGGTCAGCTTGGAGGTAGCGTGGCGTTCGAGGCAGAGCAGCACGTCGTCCTGATCCATGCCGCAGCCGTTGTCCGCCACCCGGATCAGGCGGGTGCCGTCGTCCTCCACGTGGATGTCAATCCGGCTGGCCCCGGCATCAAGGGCGTTTTCCAGCAGCTCCTTGACCGCCGAGGCGGGCCGCTCGACGACCTCGCCAGCGGCGATGCGGCTGGCAAGCTGATCGGAGAGAATGCGTATTTTGGACATGACGTTCTGTTGGCTGCGAGATTTTGTTTTTCGGCAGTGTACAGGAAAATGGAAGATTTTGCAGAAATATGGTAAGAATGCGCTGCATGGGAGAGCAAAAGATGCTCACTGAGAGATGCAGGAGGAAAGGACGATGAACAAGCCATTTTTCGCCGGACGCGAGGCAGAGCTGGAGAGGCTGGCCGCATTGTCAGAAGAGGGGCCTTTGCAGGCAAGGCGCGGATCGCCTTCATCACCGGCGAAGCGGGCATAGGCAAGACCGCTTTGGCGCAGGAGCTGCTCCGCATTTTGCAGGAGAAGCGCGGCGATATGGTGCCTGCGAAAACCGACCTCCAGATTGCCGAGCGAGATTCCGCAGCGATGCTAGTGCTGCATGACGGAGAGAAGGACAAGGAGGAATAAATCGTGTTCCATTGCATAGACACGATTTCTTGAAAATACCGTTGAATCCACCTGCTCATTCTCCAAATATCTCTTCTGATAAAGTCAGTTGCTCTTGCTGGGCGATCTTTTCAAATTCCTGCCGCTTGGTTGGATTTTCTTTAAAGAGCTTCTTTAATTCATCACATGCCTCGAAAGGGTAGTATGTTGATTTGGTGAAGATAGAGCATATTGAACGAACAGCTTCAATAGGAATTGGGTACGACTCAAGATACCAGCAGATTAATTTATCGTTTCTATTCGCCAAGATAAAAGAATTTAACAAGCCATCTGTAAACGCTATTTTGGAAAACATGGCAAAGAAACCGTACTGATCGAGTGTCTGTTTATCTGCCGGACTTGGGATATTTCCTTTAATTTTGGTGACTGTTTTGTCATTTGCCTCAGCGACTTCCTCTTGAGGAATCATATTAGCACGCAATAAAGCTGCAAACACTTTGAGGTCGTTGTGATGATATCTCGAAAAAAGATGCTTTCGCCATAGGCAACGTACTAACTCAGGATTCTGATCAAGAAGGATGACATGTTGCGGAAAGTTGCGGAGCAGATTAACGAGGTAATCCTCGTTATTGACAAGGAAGTCTCGAAGTGCGTTTACGGTGTTGTTATCCGTGATACGGATTATTGCATCAAAAACACGATTGAGACGATTGATGCCCCGAGCTTGGTCTAAACCTGATAACGGCAATGCTGCCGCCTGCCGCCATATCGTTAAAAAAATTACTCAGTTCCTCTCGTTCAACGCAGTGAGGAATTCGCTCAATAATCGGATCAAGAGGTGTATTGGGAGGAGTAACGTCCTGATCAAAATGGAGAGCTATTTCATTCAGGAGAGCGGCGGCACTTCCATTTGGCACGAACTTCCCCATATTCGAGAAGATGAAATGCCAGAAAGACTCCACATGCGAATGATCAATCTCATTCGTCTTGAAGTGGGCGCAGTCGTTGCGCCTGTTTTTCCAGTAGCGCACCTGATGCCGCAAATCTTCAGAAACAAGAAAAACAGGAGCCGGGGACTTCTGTTGAGTCAAATCAAAAACTTTCCTATCCCATTCGTCTTCACAGCGCAAACCGGCAAGATCTTTTTCCCATTTATTCAGCGGAATACCTGTCGGACATGCGGCCCGCAGCAAGCGTGACCTGAGCGTAAGCCCCCAGCCTATGCTATGTAGGAAAAGAGCAACGCCGCACGATATGCCCCGGCTCGATAGCAGAGCTCCGCCTCTTGGAAGGGAACGACCGTTTCTTCCGGCAGTGGAAAAGTGTCTTGTATCCGCGTCAGCAGCGTTCTCATTTTCAGCGCGAGACTTCTGCCAGTTCCGCCGCACAGCGCATAAACTCATCCCCACGATGTTCATAATTCTTAAACATGTCAAAGCTGGCGCAGGCCGGAGCCAACAGCACGGTCTCTCCCGGCTTGGCCGCTGCAAGGCTCTTGCGCACCGCATCGGCCATATCATCAGCAAACTGGTGACCGATCTCGGCGGCCTCAGCAGCGGCAGCCAACTCCGGCCCGGCCTCGCCGATCAGCACAAGCTGCTTGACATGCTGCCGAAAAGCGGGAACCAATTCGCTGAAATCGCCGCCTTTGTTCCGCCCGCCTGCAATCAGGATCACATCTTTCTTGAAGCCAGCCAAGGCCGCCTGCACCGCGCCGATGTTGGTCGCCTTGGAATCATTGATGAACCGCACCCCGTTGATTTCCCCGGCAGGAGTCATCCGGTGCATGGGCGGCTGATAGACGGCCAAGCCCGCTTTGATCCCTTCGACAGAGCAGCCAAAAGCCCGCGCCGCCAAGACCGCCGCTGCCGCGTTGTAGGCATTGACCAGCGAACTGAGCCGGGTGGCGGATAAATCGTAGATCTCTGTTGCGCCATCTGCGTCGAAACTAGGTTCAATCCGCACCTGTTGCCCTTCAATTTTAGCCCGGCAGCCTAACTGTGTGCCGAAATACAGTACCGTCCCGGCGGTTGTCACTGGCTTGCCCGCAACGAACGAATCATCCGCGCCAAGAATGGCGATGTCTGCCTTGCCCTGCTGGGCAAAAATCTGCCGCTTCGCTTCGGCGTAATTTTCAAAACTGCCGTGCCGGTCAATGTGATCCGGCGAAAGGTTGAGCAGCAGGGCGATGTCAGGGCGAAACTCGCCTGCCATCTCAAGCTGAAAGCTGGACAGCTCCAGTACTGCTGCCTCAGCATTGTCCGGCTCACGCAGCCAGTCTAAAACCGGCGTGCCGATGTTGCCGCCGACAAAGGTCTTTTTGCCGGAGCTGCGCAAAAGCTGGCCGATCAGGCTGGTGACGGTGGTTTTACCGTTGGAGCCGGTCACAGCAAGCACCGGCACGGAGATGCGCCCCGCAGCCAAGGCCAGCTCGCCGATCACTGGTACGCCCCTGCTGCGAGCGGCGTTCAGTACGGGCAGATTGGTCGGCACACCGGGGCTGACCACGATCAAGTCGGCATCGGCGAAGAATTCTGGCGTGTGGCCGCCGAGTTCCACAGCTGCGCCGCACTCCGCCAGCACGGCCTCCTCTTCCGCCGTGATCTGCTGTTTATATTCCGAGGCCGCAGTTTGCAGTCCAAGGCTGTGCAAGTAACGCACTGCCGCCAGCCCGGATTTGCCAAGGCCGACAGCAACAGCTTTCATGCTTGGAGTTAACTTGATCATTTTGGTTGCAAAGACTGTTTACTGGCAGGTTTTTCCTTTTCTTCAGCGCGTTTCATTTTCCGATATAAGCTATACCGTCCATAAATAACATCATAAATTTCCGACTTGTTTTCAGTGAGTTTAAATCCTTTTTCAGCAACATCCCTGCTTTTCTTCCAGTCACCAAAAACATAGTAGGCATCGCTCAGTATCAGATATCTATGAAAGTAAGAATTGAGCGATGCATAGCAAATGACAGCAAGCACTCCAGCTAATAGCTTGCTCCTTTTCCTCCCATCCTTTTTCGCTCTTTGGAAGAGCCAAAGCAATGCTGGTATAACCAGAAAAAACTGCAAAACAAATACAACCAGATGGATTATAGACATTTTTTATTAAAAGTAAACTCTATAACGAACACAGTCCGCTTTCTTGAAAAGAAAGCGGACTATCCCCAATGCTTCCAGTGCAGCTGATACTTGCCTCAGGAGAAATTACCTCTCATTCTTCACCTTGATAAACCGCATCTTCAGCTCATAGACCACGCGGCTGATCAGCTCCTGCTCCTGGCTGTCCAAGTTGCCTTTGGTCTTCTCTTCCAGCATGGCCAAGGTGTCAATGGCATTGCGGGCCAGCTCCAGATCAAAGACCTTCTGCCCGGTTTCAGGATGGGGAATTTCGCCCAGATGAAACAGGGCGGTGGTGTTGAGGGAGAGGATGAAGGAAATAAAGGACACCGCAGGCATGACGTTTCCGCCGCAGCTGCCCTGACCGCACGCTCTGTTCTGCTCACTCATGATGTTCACCGCCCTGTTGGTTGTTCGCAGTATGCCGGGATGACTCAGCCTTTGTACGTCGGCAGCATCAGGGCCATCGCGTGGTCAACATGCTTCAGCTCCAGCACTTTGGCCAGCAGCTCCTTGCTCACTGGCTGATCGGTGTTAAGCAGGATGACGTTGCGCTGCGAGGTCTCTTCGCGGCCCACGGTCATGCGGGCAATGTTCACGCCTGCCGCGCCGATGGTCGTACCCAGCGCACCAATCACGCCGGGAATGTCTTTATTATAGGCCAGCAGCATCGGCCCGGCAGGCAGTGCCTCCAGCCAGAAGGAGTTGAGGCGGACTAGGCGCGGTTTCTTGGTGCCGAAGACTGTGCCTGCGAGCACGTTCTCGCCCTCGGTGGCCTTGACCGTGATCTTGACCAAGCTGGTGAAGTCCGCGCTGCCTGTGGTCTTTGATTCAACCACCTTAATGCCGCGCTCTTTCGCAATCAGCGGGGCATTGACAAAATTCACAGCGTCTTGCAGGATAGGCGTGAACAGACCTTTGAGAAACGCCACGGTGATCGGGCCGACATGCTGCTCGGCCACATCGCCGCTGTACTCCAATTGCACTTCCTGCACGCCGCCTTTGGCAATCTGCATGTGCAGCGAGCCGAGCATTTCACCAAGGGTGATGTACGGCCCGATCTTGGCCAAGACCTCATCGCTCACAGAAGGCACATTGACCGCGTTGCGCACTGCGCCTTTGGTGAGATAATCGGCAATCTGCTCGGCAATGGCGACAGCGACGTTCTCCTGCGCTTCTGAAGTTGACGCGCCGAGATGCGGGGTGCAGATGAAGTTGTTCAGACTGAGCAGCGGCGTGGTCTCAATGGTGGTCGGCTCTTTCTCAAAGACATCAAGGGCGGCACCGGCAATCCGGCCTTCCTTCAGGGCGACATAGAGGGCTTCCTCATCCACCACGCCGCCGCGTGCGCAGTCAATGAACATGGCATCTTTCTTCATCGCATTGAAGAATTCGGTCGAGAGCATGTGCCGGTTGTCCTTGGTCAGCGGTGTATGCACCGAGATAAAGTCAGCGCGGCGGGCCAGCTCCAGCAGATCAACGCGCTCAACGCCGATCTTCTCCACCAGCTCCTGCGGCATGAAAGGATCAAAGGCAATAACCTTCATCTTCAGCCCTTGCGCCCGGTTGGCAACGATGGAACCAATGCGGCCAATGCCAACAATGCCCAGCGTCTTGCCGGTCACTTCGCGGCCCATGAAGCTCTTCTTCTCCCACTTGCCCGCCTTCATCGAAGCGGTTGCCTGCGGAATGTTGCGGGCCAGCGACATCATCATCGAAATGGCGTGCTCCGCCGCTGTGACCGCGTTGCCATCGGGCGCATTCATCACCACAATGCCCTTCTCGCTGGCAGCCGGCACATCCACGTTGTCCAGACCGATGCCTGCGCGGCCCACCACCTTCAGCTTGGTGCCCGCCTCGATGATGTCGGCCTTCACCTTGGTCGCGCTGCGGATGACCAAGCCGTCGTACTCGCCGATGATCGCCTTCAGCTCTTCCGGCGGCAGACCGGTCTTTACGTCCACTTCCAGCCCGGCATCTCTGAGTATTTTCTCTCCGACAGGCGACAGGTTGTCGCTGATGAGCACTTTCATGGTCTTCCTCTTGTTGGATTCGTGTATAAAGACAGTATAAAACTGTTGATTTTTCCTCGCAAAGCAAGCACTATACCGGGAATCGGCAGCACCGGCAACTGCAAAAAATCAGGGTTTGGGCTTTTCAGGACACAGGGCGGGGTTGAGTAGGGGCGCAAGATTTTCCGCCTCTGCCCGCAAACGTTTGCGAGACAAACACTCTCGTGTTTATGATACAAACACTCTCGTGTTTGTGCGAAGGAAGAAAGGTGAATGATGGCTGCTCCGAAAAGAACAACGAAAGCGCAATCAGAAGAAGGGATTGCCCGGTTTCTCGCCGCGCTGGACACGCACACCAAGCTGCTGGCTTTCTTCTTCGGCCTGTGCTTTGTGGCGGCGGTGCTGGTGTTGGCGGTCTGGTTTCCGCAGCCGACAGCCTTTCAATACACGGTGTTCCGCATCGTGCTGGCCTTGGCTGCTGCCGGAGTTGCCGGGGTCATTCCCGGCATGATCCGCCTGAAAGCGCAGCCGGGAGCTGCCCTGCTGATTCATGCGGGCGGTGCGCTGGCGGTGTTTGTGATGGTATATCTGCTTGCGCCTGCGGCAGTGCCGCAAGAGGAAAGGCCAGCTAAGAAAAACGCTGCTCCCACGCAAGTTGTTCATCAGCTAATTCAAGGGAATAACAATACTAACATTAATTTAGAAAAAGGCAATGTGGAGGTAAAGCATGAAGAGTAAAATCACAGCGTTGTCATTGACCGGCCTGTTATCTGTCTCTCACGCTTCCGCAGAACCTCCTGTGTCGCATCAGTCACTTGTTGGTGATAAAAGTTCTGCTTACAATCTCGAACATGGAAATGTCACAGTCTACAACTGTAAAGATTGTTGCACTGATGAGAAAAAACGTTGCGATTCAATCGCAGAAAAATTGAAAGCTACAAGCGAGCAACTCCCAAAATCACTGTTAAAGAGAGCACAGCGGCTAATAGAGAAAAATCGCAATGATGATGCAAAGAAAGTGCTTGACAGGAGCGTCAAAAATCATAGCTCTTTTATTGAAGAAACCCTGTGGTTGCAAGGGGATTACGATGAAAAGAGAGGAAAAGGCAAGGAAGCTCTGATGTCTTATAAAAAAGCTGTTGTGTTGAATGAAGAAAAGAATCCAAAGTATCTGATGTCAGCAGGAAAAATGGCACGTGATTATGGCGCATACGAAGAGGCGGAAAAATGGCTGGAAAAGCTTTTGCAAATTAGATTAGCTGAAAAAAAGAACGATCTCAATCTTGCTGCGGCAAGGCGAGAATTGGCCGTTCTGTATGATGATCAGGCTAAAGCTGAGAAGCTATACCAAGAAGCACTTGAAATATATGAAAAAGAATCTGGAGTAAATAGTAAATATTACGCGGCTGTTTTGCATGATTTGGCCGATTATTACCGCAGGAAAAACGATTACCTGAAAGCAGAACCGCTGTTTGAGCAATGCCTCAATATTATGGAGAAAACTCTTGGTAACAATGACCCTGATATAGCTCATGTTCTTGCAAATTTTGCTCTCCTCCAAAAAGAAAATGGAAAAATTGAAGAAGCTGATCAACTATTCAGCCGCTCGCTTAGAATTTGCGATGCGGCGAGTGTTCTTGGAACAGACTGTGATGACATTGGGATGATTAAAAATGACGTTGCTGAGTTTTATGAATCTCAAAAACGTTACAAAGAAGCAGAACAGCGATATGAAGAAGCTCTTTTCATGTTGAAGGCGAAATTTCCTAATGGCCATCAGCAGATCAATCAGGTTCAGGTAAATTACGACAGGCTGAAACAGAAGATGGCGGAACAGTAGCAAAATATCGCCACTTACGAAGCCGAGTAGTGTGGGCAAACGGCTTTATCGTTTGCCCACGCGGAATCCTGTGCATCACGAGTGCAGCGGAGAGGGAATAAGGAATGAGGGGGAGGACGCGCTCGACATCCCTGCGCCTGAACTTCCTTGCCCAATCGGAATACCATACAAGGAGGAGACACATGCTGCTGTCAACGCTTACTGCCAAAGGGCAAATGACCATCCCAAAACACATCAGAGACGCAATGAAGCTGCGTCCTGGCGACAAACTTGAAATCGTTCTCAACGAGAACCAAGAGGCGGTGATCAGACCTGTGGCAAAGAAAGTTGATGAAGTGTTCTGCAAACTGCATAAGCCGGGCAGGCGAGCGGCAACCTTGGCGGAAATGGATGAGGCTGTACGAAAGCGAGTGAAGGAACGCTTCAAGTGAAAGGCATTGACACAAACATCATTGTCCGTTTTCTGATTGGTGATGACGAGACGCAGGCAAAGAAGGTTTACGATATCTTCAAGAATGCGGAAGCGGCCCGGAGTGAACTCTTTGTGCCTTTGCTCGTCATCTTAGAACTGATCTGGGTTCTGGAATCAGTCTATGCAATATCGAGGCATGAGATAGTAGATGCGCTGCGTGAGCTGCTCCTGATGCCGGTGCTGAACTTTGAACATCGGCCAGCTCTGCATCATTTCATTCAAGCCGCGCAAGAGAGCAAATACGATCTTTCTGATCTGCTGATTGCTCATGCCGCCAAAGCGCAGGGCTGTGAAGCCGTCATGACCTTTGACAGGAAAGCGGCCCGCTTTGCGCTGTTTGAGCTTGTTCGTTAAACAATGCTTGCCAAACCTTGCTGGCCAGCATTGTCCACAAGTTCCTTTCCGACCAGCTCGTTGACCGAAGAAGCATCTTGAAGAGCATGGATATCTCTGAGAGAGTCTGGTTTGGCACTGTCGGAATAACAGCACGTGATCCAAAGAGATTGATATAGAGAGTCTTTCCAACACCAGCAACACCTTGCTGATGCTTTAATTTTGCTGGCCATGCATTTTGGGAACAAATGAATCCAACCATATAATCCAATTCAACACACGCACTCATCGGAGGCATAATGGCAAAAATTCAGGTGAAAAACCCTGTAGTGGAGATAGACGGCGACGAAATGACCAGGATCATCTGGGCGTTCATCAAAGACAAGCTGATCCTGCCCTATCTTGATGTGGATTTGCATTACTACGATCTGTCCATCCAGAAGCGCGACGAGACCGGCGACCAGATCACCGTTGACGCGGCCAATGCGATCAAAAAGCACGGCGTGGGCGTGAAATGCGCCACCATCACCCCGGACGAAGCCCGCGTCAAGGAGTTCAGCCTGAAGGAGATGTGGAAGTCGCCGAACGGCACCATCCGCAACATCATCGGCGGCACGGTTTTCCGCCAACCGATCATCTGTACGAACATCCCGCGCTTGGTGCCTGGCTGGACAAAACCCATCGTCATTGGCCGCCACGCTTTCGGCGATCAGTACCGCGCCACCGATTTCCTCATTCCCGGTGCAGGCAAGCTGACCATGCGCTTCGAGCCTGCGGACGGCGGCCCGGCAGTTGAATACAAGGTCTTTGACTTCCCCAGCAGCGGCTGCGCAATGGGCATGTACAACCTCGACGAGTCCATTCGCGGCTTTGCCCGCTCCTGCATGAATTACGGCCTCACGCTGGGCTGGCCGGTGTATTTGTCCACCAAAAACACCATCCTGAAGAAGTACGACGGTCGCTTCAAGGACATCTTCCAAAAGGTGTACGAGGAAGAGTTCAAGGCGCGCTTCGAGGCGGCGGGCATCAGCTACGAGCACCGCCTGATTGACGACATGGTGGCTGCGGCCCTGAAGTGGGAGGGCGGCTTTGTCTGGGCCTGCAAGAACTACGACGGCGACGTGCAGTCCGACACCGTGGCGCAGGGCTTTGGCTCGCTCGGCCTGATGACCTCGGTGCTGATGACTGAGGATGGCCAGACCATTGAGGCGGAGGCCGCGCACGGCACCGTCACCCGCCATTACCGCGAGCATCAAAAGGGCAACAAGACCTCAACCAACCCGATTGCCTCGATCTTTGCTTGGACACGCGGGCTGTATTACCGGGGCAAATTCGACGCAACGCCGGAGGTGATGCGCTTTGCTGAGACGCTGGAGCGGGTCTGCGTGGAGACGGTTGAATCCGGCTTCATGACCAAGGATTTGTCCCTGCTGATCAGCAGAACGCAGCCTTGGCTGACCACCGAGGAATTCCTGAACAAGCTGGACGAGAACCTGCGGGCGGCGATGCAGGCCTGAGCAGACAGCCGCAGTGCATTTGGCTGGATCATGACGGAGCCAGCGGCCTCGTCATGGTCATTGCTCACAGCACCAGCTTAACCTTGCTTTCCGCATCATCATAGTTTTTCCTATCCAAGCGCAGTTCAATCATGAGCAGAGCAGGCACAAAACCGAATCAGGGGGGTAATTATCAAGGATTCATCGCCCTGCACTGGATAATCCGCCTGATCAGCGATGATGCAATTGAATTCGTTCAAGCCGAATCCACCGGCCTGCCCGGCGTGGATGAAAAAATCACGGTTGATGATATTGTTGTCTGCTATAAGAATGGTCAGCGGCGGCATATTCAGGCCAAGAAGAACCAGCCAAAAAATCGTTGTTGGAATCTGACCGATTTGCAGGACGAGCTGCCAAAGATACTGGCCCAGCTTGAAATCTCCCCGCAAACATTAGTTGAACTCTGCTCCCAGACTCCTTTCGGAGACTTAAAAAGCCTTGTTGATGCTGGCAGAGAATATTCTGATTTTACCGCATTTAATAATCATGTCGAGAGCAAGAAGCTTCAGAACTTACTGAACCAGCTTGCCGAAAAATGGAACCGTTCCCAAAAAGATACCTTTGTTTTGCTGCGGAGAATAGAAATCGGCCCGCATCATTCCTTCGCAGACTGGCCTCGCATCAATCTTGAAGAATTAAAAAGGCTGGTTTCCCGTGCTGATACTGCCTTGAAAGTTCTTGAATCCTTTCTTAATAAGCATCAGTCAAAGCTGCTCGCACAATCATTCACAATAAACCGTGAGGATGTGCTTGACCAGCTCCGCAAACACGGCTGTGTGCGGGCACCTCTGTATGAGGAATCAGAAATACTCCAGCAGTTCAGGAGAATATCAGTCATCGGGCGAAATGACTGGCAGCGCACGGTTGGAGGACGGAAAATCAACCGCCCGGAATTCGCTCAAGTTTTGGAGCAAGTGGAAGAAGGTGCTGCCACGGTGCTGGTGACAGACCGCCCCGGCAGCGGCAAAACTTGTCTGCTGCTTGATTTTGCTGATCATCTTGAAGCTGATGACCGCTTTGGCCTGCTCTTCATCAAAGGCGACCGCTTTACAACGAGCAGCAGCATTTCTGATTTGCCTGAAGATATTCCCGGACTTTGCGCCCGCTTGTCGGAAACACGCCGCGTTGTCGTCATCCTCGATTCATTAGACGTGCTGTCCATGAATCGTGAGCACGGCGCATTAGAGAAATTTCTGCGGTTGATTGATCAGCTCCAGCTCATGCCCGGCGTGACGGCAATAGCAGCCTGTCGTTCCTTTGATCTGAAATATGATACCCTGCTGCGGGACAGGAAATGGCAAAAAACGATTGCGCTTGCTAATTTCGATTATGATCAAGTCGTTGCTCCGCTGCTCAAGGACTGGAACGTTGCAGAACACGAGGTGGATGCGCCGCTTCGTGAACTGCTCCGGCTGCCGCAGAACCTGCGGCTTTTTGAGACGGTAGCCCAGCGCGGCGGGCCGTACAATATCCGTTCGGTGCATGAGCTGCATGAAGCCTATCTTGACGAGGCGGTTCTGAAAAATCCGCTGCTGGGCGATGCGGCCATGCAGACGCTGCGCGATTTGGCGGACAAGCTGCTGCAGGAAAGGGAACAGTGGATTGCGCCCGCCTTGTTTCCTTTGACGGAAGATATTCGCCGCGCTCTTGTAAGCTGCGGTGTACTGCATCAGGATGAAAAAGGCAAAATCGGTTTTGGCCATCAAACGTTGTTGGATAATCTTGCCGCCAAGTCCGCCTTTGCACGTCAGCAAACGCTGGCAGATTTCATCAAATCGCATCCGCCTTTTCCATTCATCCGCCCTGCTGTCCGTTCTTTTGCCTTTCACCTCAGAACATATTCCGCAAAAAAGTTCAGGCAGCAGCTACGGTCTGTCTTCACAGACCAAGACGTGGCCTATCATTTCAAACGGCTTCTGGCGGAATCTTTGATCGAAATCATTCCTGAAGAGGATGACAAGCTGTTGATCAACCGCCTGATGCAGAATGAGCCTGAATTGTTCCGGCGTTTCTTCTGGCGGCTGAACAGCGCGGCGTGGTTTTCTTGGCTGACAGAGCATTGGCTGCCGAATCTCGGTTCCGTGCAGGAGGACAAGCAATGGTATGCCCTGTTTGCTGCCAAGCTGGAGCGGTGGCAGAACGCCTTCCCTGACGAAGTGCTCGCTCTTTGGCAGCGGGCCTTTGCGGAAGAATGGGATGAGAAGAGCAATCTTTCAGGAAGACTCGTTTTCAGTCTTCGCAAATTTCGGCATTGGCAGGTTCAAGGTATTGATTTTCTGTTAGAGAAGCTCTTGACGGAATCTAATGATACGCATTCATTAGGCAAGACGATTAGCCAGTATGTTACGGCAACGGGCCAAGGCGATGATTTGCTCTGGCGATTCATCATAAAAGACCTGAGCAGCGCGGATGTGACGGAATTGGATATCGGCAAGAAACTGCACTGTGATGAGCACGATTTTCATCAGAATGATTTTTTTAAACAGCGGATGCTTGCTTCGGAATATCTGCTGGACTTGGTTCTCAGCGACCTGCAAAAATGGGCGGATGCTGGAATCAGTGATTATGACAGGAAGATGGATAGCCGACATTATTCTATCTTGCTTGAAAGCACAAGCTGGAGTCAAACGCATCATCAACTTAACTTTTACCGTGCTGATGATTTAACGATACTTATTCAGATTGTTGGACAGACACTTCAATATCATTCCAGAAAAAAAACAGCATGGTGGCAGGAAAACGAGCCGCAGCTCAGGCAATCTTGTGAAGCAGGAATGCTGTATCTGCTGATACTTGCTTATCGAGAAAATTTAGTAGCCAATGCAGCCGGGATCGCCGCCCTGCTTTCAGACAAGAACCTGCTGCGCTACGGACGGTTGGAACATGAATTGGGCGAATTGGCAGGTTCCTCCTTTCATCTGCTCAACGACTCAGATCAAGAGCTTTTTCAACGAGCTGTTCTCTGTCTGTATGATGATAAAGACTACAGTAACAAACAATGGGTGCAGCAAAAGAAATATGATTATCTGGTCTGGGTTCCAGTTATCTTTCGCCTATCTGAAGCGCAGCATCTTGTGGATCAGCTTAGTCCGTCTATTGGCAGTCTTCTGCCCATGCCGCAAGTTTATTGTCGAGCAATAGATACGGGAGCAATTGTTCCTTTTAATGAATTGATATATTTAAGCAATGGCAGTCTTTACAGAATATTATCATACTATGATGCTCTTTCGACTTCCGCCAATGGCAACAGTGAGCACGATATCTATAGAACGGTGAGACGATGGGGCGCAATTGAGAGGGTACTTTCCGAAGCTGCAACTTATGACCCGCTGCGCTATTTTTCTCTCCTGCCTGAATTAGAAGGCCAAGGATTGAGCGCAAGTTATGCTGTCAGCATTTTGCAAGGAATTTCTAATCATATGTGCTACCGGTTTGGTCGTCTGCAACCACCAAACGGCAAAGACTGGAAGCACATTGAACCGCCGCCGGACGGTTTTCTCCTCACTGAAATCCTGATCAATACCGCTGAACGATTTGATCCCGTTTGGCAAGACGGTTATGCCATAAGCCGTATCCTTCAAGCCTGCTCCGAGGTGGTTGAAGACGCTGCTTCAGCAGAGCGTCTTGTTTTCCTCCTCTTCCGTCTGCGCAACCATCCTGACCCTGAAGAAAACAGAGAGGAGGGATTCTTTGATTCTATCAATCGCGTCCGGGGGATAGCGGCTGGTGCGGCAATGACCTTGTGCAACCGCCTTCTGGAAAAAGAGGTTGAGCTGCCGGAACTGCTCTTCCCGCTGCTGCGTCATTATGCGCTGGATCATGTCTTGTCCGTTCGCGCTGCTTTGATGAACGGTCTGCCCTTCCTGACCCACAAACACCATGACTGGGGCTGGCAGCTCTTTGATGATATTTTCCGGGATGCTCCGACGCTCCTCTGGCCCCTTGCAGAACGCCATCTCTATTATCAATATCGCGAGCATTTCGACAAAGTCGCGCCCTGCCTTGACCGCATTCGACAGGAAGCACCGGCTGAGGCTGGCGAGGCTTGGGGACGTATTGCAACTTTTGCATCTTTGGACGGGCATTTGCCGCAGGACAGCCTGTTTGCCCAGCTTGAACAGACAAATATCGCGAAACAATGGGAAGTTGCGGCTGAAATTTTTGCCGCCAACATTGAACGGCGCAACGATGCCTGCATGAACGGGCTGCGCAGAATCCTTGAACGGGAAGAAAACGAGGAAGAGACGTTGAGCGCAGTCTGCAATGCCTTTAATTTGGAGAAAAACGGCAAACTGCTGGATGCTAGTTTTGCTGTTCTGTTCATCAGGAAGATGCGCGTTGACATCAATGGACATGCGCACTCTGATTTATTCGACTGGATTGCTTGGTTTGTGCAGAAGGATGCAGCGGCAGGAATCGAGGTCTGCGAATGTCTTGTGGAGAAACTGGCAGAAAGCGGCGCGGCAGTCAGTCAGTTATGGCACAGCGAATCATTGCTTTCTGCCTTAAAAAATATTCTCCGAGAAGCAGATGAAAGCGATGATGCAGACTTGATCAACCGGGCAGTGCGGCTGCAAGATCAGTTTCTGCGCATGGACATCGCTGGCATGGAGGAGTTCTTGGAGCAGGCCGCAAAGCTGTAATTTTTTTTTGCAACATCATGACGGAGGCATCTGGACGAAAACCTGCGGGTGGCGATGCGCTGATTGCCGTGCGCCTTCTGCTGGAGGCATTCTACGATCTGCTCTTCCCGCCCCGCTGTCTGGGCTGCGAGGAGCAGATCCTTTCTTCCCGTCCGCCGCTCTTCTGCGCCAGCTGCCGCGCAAAGCTCATCCCCTTCACGCCGTCCAGCACACCAAAGAGCATTTTCCCTTGCACGGCGCATCCGCTCTTTGTCTATCAGGAGCCGGTCAGGTCGCTCATTCATCAGCTCAAATTTGAGGGCAGCCTTGCCGGACTGAGCACTTTTGCGGTCTTGGCGCAACAGGCCCGTGCTGCCGAAATGTTTGATGAACCTGATTTGATTTTGCCAGTACCGCTGCACATCCAACGCCTGCGCTGGCGCGGTTTCAATCAGGCGGTCGTGCTGGCGAAAACTTGCTTTCCCTTCTGGAAGGACAGAATCCGTGTTGACCTGCTTCAGCGGCACAAAAAGACTGTGCCGCAGCTTGGTCTCAGCGGCGCGGAACGGCGCAGCAACCTAGCCGGGGCTTTCCGCGTCCGCAGGCCAGAGGAGGTCAGCGGCAGGCGCGTTCTGCTGGTGGATGATGTTTTCACCACCGGCTCGACGCTGCGCGAATGCGCAAAGTTACTCCGAGAAGCTGGAGCGGCGGAAATTACGGCGTTTACTGTGGCACGGACAGAGGAATGCGGCAACTCGTCCGCCTGAGCTGGTAAGTTCCGCCGTTTCCGGCTATAATCCCTTTGCTGACATTGATTGAGAAAAAAATAGGCGGCCTGCGCGGCACCGCGCAAATTATCCAGCCAAGGAGACGGAATATGGGACTTTTTGACGCATTGCACCTCACCGGCAACCCGACGGCGGTGGACTGGGAGATGACCCCGGAATACACTTTCGGCACCTTTGAAAGCTGGGGCGGCAGGGAGCGCGTCCGCAGCAGCAAGGAGCGGATTTACTACTTTTTTATTGATGCTTGGGGCAAGGAGCCGAAGCTCTGCCTGATGGAGCGCGGCATCAAGTACGCCCGCGTGGTGGCTGAAATTCTCGCGCCGCCGGATTTGCTCCGCCGCTGCGTGGAGCAGCAGGGCAAGGTGGCTCTTTTTGAACGCACCATGGCGATTGACGAGGAGCTGAAGCAGTGGTTGATCGACAACGTGATGAGCAGCGTGGACAATTCTAAGGTGGTACCGGTGGTGAGCGAGGACCGCAGCGACCGGCTGGGGCCTGCGGGCTTGCCAGGGCTGAACGAGCCGCTGCCTGCTGGGCTGGAGCCGGTTCAGCTGCCGGACAGCGCGGCGGAGCTGACCGAGGAAGAGGCGGACCGGCTGATCCGCGATCTGGGCTTGCTTGATCATGAGCGCAACCCGGCAGGCGGCTTCAGTTCCTTCTTGGTTGACAACGGCGACGGTCTGACCGTGACCGACAAAGTCAGCGGCCTGACTTGGCAGCGCGGTGGCTTGGACATCATGAGCAACCGGATGCTGCGCAAGGCGGTTGATGAGCTGAACCGGGAGGGCTTCGCCGGGCATTCGGACTGGCGGCTGCCGACCTTGGCCGAAGCACTTTCTCTGATGCAGCCGGAGATGAACGCCAAGGGCCAGCACATAAATTCGGTCTTCTCTTCCGATCAGCCTTTCATCTTTGTTGATGCGGTGCGAAAACCAGGCGGCCAGTGGTTTGTTGATTTCAAACACGGGCGCGCCTACTGGGCTTCCGGCACCATCCCCGGCGGCTTTGGCCGTCTCTGCCGCAAGGCCTGAAAAGAGACGGCTGGCGGCCTCAGCGGCGGCTTGATATTTCTTCTGCGCGGCACAACGCGGCGAAGCACGCCTTCTTTCAAATTGACCGTGCGGAACAGCTCGCTTATACTCAAACAGCGGAACCTTTCCGGTCTCTCAATCAGATGAAGACACGCCATGAAACTGCTGATCGCTGACGATGAACTCTCGACCCGGATACTGCTCCGACATTGCGCCGCCCGCTGGGGCTATGAGGTGGTCGAGGCTGCGGACGGGCTGGAGGCCATGACCATGCTGCGCGGCCCGGAGCCGCCCCGCATCGCAGTGCTGGACTGGATGATGCCCGGCTTGGATGGCGTGGAAATCTGCTCGCGGCTTAATCCACCGGGCGGCGGGCCGCTGACATACATCATTCTGCTCACCGGCAAAAGCGAAAAAGAAGATGTCGTCCACGCCTTGGATCAGGGAGCGCATGACTTTCTCAGCAAGCCGGTGCACATCGGCGAGCTGCACAGCCGGATCACCGTGGGACGGCGGCTGGTGGAGGCCAACGACCGCCTGATCGAATTAGACAAGCTCAAAGACCGCTTTCTGCGCATCGCCGCCCATGATTTGCGCAATCCGCTCGGCTACATCATCACCATGACCGAGATGCTCTTGGATAGCAATTTCTTTGAGATGCGGAACAATCTTGACAGCCATCTTTCGGCTATTCATGAAACCGCCTCGGTGATGCAAGGCTTGATCAACGATCTGCTCGACCTCTCGGCGGTGCGCGAAGGCACCTTCAAGATCAGTCGGGAGGCCGCCTCAATCAGCGACATTCTCCGGCAGGCGGCGCGGATACAGGGGCAGGCGGCGGCCCGCAGGCAAATCCGCATCTTCGAGCAGCTGGCCGATATTCCGCCCTTCAGCTTTGATCCGGCCCGCATCCGCCAAGCTGTGGACAACCTCCTCGGCAACGCGGTCAAATTTTCCTCGCCCGGTTCTGCTGTTACTCTTAGTGTGGAGGAGGAGGAAGGCCGGGTCAGGGTTTCCGTGGCTGATCAAGGGCCGGGCCTGAGTGCCGAGGAGCTGGCTCGGCTTGCCGCCGGAGAAAATTCTCAGCTACCGGGCGGCAAAGAGGGCGGTCTCGGCCTGACCGTGGTCAGAAAAATCATCGAACTGCATCAGGGCGAGCTGTGGGCAGAAAACCGGGCCGGAGGCGGCTGCGTCGTCAGCTTCACTCTGCCTGCCGGGCCTGCGCCCGCCTGAAAATTTTTCCGCCAGTCAAGTCAGGGCTTCCGCCGCCGCTGTTTTCGTGGTATTTTGCCCGCAAACTAGCTGCGTTGGTTCCTCCTCCCTGAACAGAACGGCATGAAGAAATCCATCGGCATTGATTTGGGCACCACCAATTCGGCCGCCGCGATCAAAAAAGCGCGGGTTGAAGTGCTGCAAAACGCGGAAGGCGAGTTCATCACTCCGTCTTGCGTCACTGTGCGCAAACGGCTGATGCGGAAGCCGGAGTTCATCGTTGGCCGCCATGCCTTGGAGTGGCTGCGGCAGGAGCCGGAAAACACCGTCACAGCGGTCAAACGGCTGATCGGTCGCAATTATCACGACCCGGAAGTGCAGGAGCTGATCAAGAACGGCAGGTTCCGCTGCCCGCTTTCGCCGCATTCCAGCGGCACCAAAAACAGCTTGGCGATCACCGCCGGAGGCCGCGAGTTCAGCCCAGAGGAAATCTCCGCCCATATTTTGGCCAAAATCAAGGCTGATGCCGAACGCGCTCTCGGCGGCGAGGTGGACACGGCGGTGATCACTGTGCCTGCCTATTTCAACGACAAGCAGAAACACGCCACCCGCACCGCCGCCGCGCTGGCCGGGTTGAAGGTCAGCCGCCTGCTGCCGGAGCCGACTGCGGCGGCCATCTCCTTCGGCGTGGATCAGCTCTCCGGCGACGAAGGAAAAACCGTTCTGGTCTTCGACTTCGGCGGCGGCACCCTTGACCTCTCGCTCCTGGCAATCAGCGGCGGGCAGATCATCGAAATAGCCAAGGGCGGCGATATGTGGCTCGGCGGCGAGGATATCGACAACCTGCTTGTCGTCCACGCCCTGCGCGAGACAGCGGCGCGGGAGGACATGGACGATCTCCGCCTCCGCGCCCTGATCGGGCGACTGGAGTCGGGTCAGCGCAACCGCCTGTTGGCCGAGCTGAAGACAGCGGCGGAAAAGACGAAAATCGCTCTCAGCGACAGCCCGGAAGCCTGTTTGTCCGTGCTGGGGCTGCTCACGGACGAGGACGGCGATCCGCTGAACATTGAGGCGGAATGCAGCCGCGAGCAGCTTGAGGAGCTGATGACCCCGACGCTGGCGGCACTGCTTAAATTAGTGCGTGGCCTGCTGACTGAGTCTCATTTCAGCAAAGAGCTGGTTGATCTTGTTCTCTTGGTCGGCGGCAGCTCGCGCATTCCCTGCGTCATCAGCGCGCTGCGGCAGGAGTTCGGTCCGGAGAAAGTGCTGGCGCATGAGCGGCCCATGCTGGCTGTGGCGGAAGGCGCGGCCATCCTCAGTTGCCGTCTGGCGGACACGCAGGAATGCCCGTCCTGCGGCAAAGAGGCCGGGCAGCATGATGCCGTCTGCCCGCATTGCCAGTTCGACCTTGAAAATCATGCTGTCCGGAACGGGCTGGTGGACATCGTCCATGCGGTGGCCCATGACTATTTCATCCGCTTGGAGAACGACCAGCGTTTTCTGCTGATCAAAAAAAACACGCCGCTGCCCTGCTCCAGCACTGAGGTTTTTCAGCTAGTGGATGCCGAGCAGGAGCTGGTGCATATCCGCTTCTATAACGTGGTCAACGAGCGCGAGGAGCGCATCGGCGACCTCTGGCTGGGCATTGACCGCGACAGCGGCGGGCCGGAGCCGGAGGAGCCGCCGCGTGTCGCCGTGACCTTGGACATTGACGAGAGCAATTTGGTTTCGGTGCGGGCGGCCTTGGCCGGCCAGCCGGAGGTGAAGGTGGAGGGCACTCTCTCGCGCGGCAAGGCGGACGAGCGGCTTTTCCTCCTTTTGGAGCAGACAATCAGCGAGGCCGACCGCAAGGGCTGCTCCGCCTACACCGTGGCCGATCTGCTCTGCCGGGCCAGAGGGATCATCCGCTCCATCCGCAAAGTGGTTGATCCCCGCACTGGCGCGGCGGACGAGGCCCTCTGCCGTCAAGTGGAGGAAAAAATCCGCAAGGCGGCGGCAATCGCCGAGGCAGAGGAAGCCCCGCTGACCAGAATTTATTACGCGGAAAGCATGCTGAACGATTACAGCAGCTTGATCGCGCCCGCTTTGCAGGAAAAAATAATCAGCAAAATAGAGCGGCTGCGGAAAATCGACGAGGACGGCGGCTATGAGGAGACCATGCAGGCCATGGATGAGCTGGCCGCCGCGCTGGAGGATCCAGGCTTGAATTTAGCGCATGACCTGACCCAGATTGAGAACGCCTGCGAAATCTGCCATCGGACAGAGCCGGACAAGGCCACGCGCTTCATGCGGGCGGCGGCGGCGGTGCTGGAGGCCGCTGAGACGGGAGAGGAGCCGGATATTGCGCAGTTAGAGGCGGTCATGCCGGAAGTTGAGGACGTGCTGGATCAGCACGCCCGCAGCGCGCAGAAAATTCATCGGGACATCCGCAGATGAGCCAGACGCGCAACTGTCCGGTCTGCGGGCGGCCCGGCCTGCCGCCTGACTGCGGCAGCTGTCCGCAGTGCGACGCGGATTTGACCTGCTTTCAAGCTCTTGACTCGCTTGCCAGCCCGGCGGCGGCCACAGTCGCCGCGCCGCCGAAAAAACGCCGTTTTCCGTGGGCGGCTGCCGGTGTGCTGGCACTGCTTGCCCTGCTGCTTCTGGCCGGGCTGGCGGCGAGCATGAAAAGCCGCCTTTCCGAGCTTGACCGCCAGCTTGCCGAGCTGAAAGCGGCGGAAGCACGGACGGCGACTGAGAGCAAGCCAACGCGGCAGCCCGTTCCCGCCAAGCCGCCGGAAAGCAAAATTCAGATTGATGCCCGCGTCCGCATCGTTGATGAGCACGCGGCGGCGGGCAGTGCAGCTGTCGAAGAGTCGAAACAGCCTGTCGTTGCGGCCAAAGAAATGAAGAAGATTGCCGCCGTCCAGCCGGGCGAGGAGCGGAAGCCAGCATCGGACGCAGCGCAAGCCGCCGCTGCTCAGCCTGTCGCCGGGCCGGTTGAGCAGGCAGATGCAAAGTCGAAGGTGGTGCGGGAGATAATCCGGCAGCCGGACAAGGAGAAGGATGAGCCGCTTGGCGCGCCAATGCCGCCGCCGCCTGCGGCAAAAACGGCGGAGCAGAGCGCGGCGGCGGCTTCAGAAGCTTCAGAAAAATCAAAGGAAGAGCAGTCTCTGTCAGTCGTTGCAGATCGCCCTGCCAGCGAGGAAGGCCGCGACCTTGCTGAAATTGCTGATCCGCCTGCAACGCCGCCGGTGCTGCTCAAGCCGGGCTTCAGAAAGCACCGTGTAAGGCCCGTCGTTCTCAGAGAAGAAATTGCGCAGCATCCTGCCGTTGCGGCAGAACATGTGGGGCTAACCGCAGCGGCGCAGCAGCGCGGCGGCTCCTTTTTTTATTTAATCAAGGACGGGGAGACGGTCTGGGACATTGCCGAGCGGTTCTACGGCGACCGCAAATATTACCCAGTAGTGATGGAGCAGAATCCGCACATTTTCCTCGGCTTCATCCGCAAAAACAGCACGGTGCGGCTCTTCACCGACCGCCGCGAGGCCGCCGCCCTCTACCAGCGTAAGATTGAGCAGCGCGAGGGCCTGCTGCTCTGGAGCTACGAAGTGCGGCCCGGTGAAACATGGCGCACTATTTACGCCCGCTTTTTCCTGCCCCGCTACTCTGGCATGATTTTCTACGGAAACCAAGATGTTGCGCCGGGAAAAACAATGCTGGTCATTTTGCGCTGATGAATCTGGCCGGAATCTGCGCAGGTCTGCTGCGGCTCTTCGGCGGGCGCGTTCAGACGGCGGCCCGGCTTGAAGCCGAGGCGGCAGAGCCGCCCGACCCGCTTCAAGTCGGGCTTGATCTGGCTGCCACAGGAGACCCTGCTGGCTGCCTGCGGCTCTGGCTTGCCGCTGAATATCTTGATATTGATGAAGAAAAATTGCGCATCCAGTTCCTGCTGCTGGATGCGCTGCGCCGCCGCCTGAACGCCGGGCCGCTGGAGGAGGAAGAAGGTGTTTCCGCGCTGATCAAGGAATTCAGCCTCTCTGGCCTGCCGGGCGGCCCGGAGCTGCTGGCGCGCTGCCGCAGCATCCGGCTGGCCCGGCTCTGGCGTGACGGGCTGCTGGAGGACATCGCGGTCATGGCGGATCAGACTGACTGGCGGCAGCCCGCTGCGCTGGCCGTGCAGGCGAAGGCACTGTGCAGGCTGCTGGCAGCGGAAGAGCCGATTGCACCGTCTCTGGCAAGACTGTTCATCAACGCATGGCTGACGCTGCTTTTTCACCCGGAAGCCGGGCCGCAGAATGAGCGGCTGCGGCAGACCCTGCTGGACTTCAGCGCGGAGCGGCTGCGGCGGCAGGCGGCTCGGATGAGTGGAGGGGCAGGATTGCTCCGTCAATGGGAAGAATTGATCAGCATTTTAGAATCACTGCGAAACCTGACAAAAGAACCGATCTGTGCCCCGGCCTTAGCTTTCCAAGCCGGGCTGGCGGAGCGGCACTGCGCCCTGATCAAGAGCGGACGGGCGGCTTTCGCGGATGAAACGGCATGGCTGGCTGCTGGCGCGGCGTATTCAGCTGCCGGAGAGTCCCTGCTTCTGCTCCGCGAGGGCCGCGAGGAAGATGCGCTGGCGGAGCTGCCGGATGATGAGGGCGATTCCTTCGCCGCTTGGGGCGCGGCTGAAGTCCGGGCGGCCTGCGGCTTGCGCTTCCTTTGTGACAGACGGCTGCGCGAGGCGGAGCAGGTGCTGACCGGCGGCCCGGCGCATTGGACGGCGGAGCTGGAAGAGACGCTGCTGGACGTGCTGCATGACGAGCTGGACGGCGCGGAGCTGGCGGCCAGCCTCGGTATCCTTGCCCTGCTGCCGCCGGGAAGCGGGGCCGCAGACGCGTTCTGCGCGGCTCTGGCAGCTCAGGCCGCACGGCTGCGGGCTGACGGAGCGTCTCCCCGCCTGCTGGCCGCAGTGACCGCCAAGGCCGCCGCGCTCCGGCCCGACGACGAAGCCGCCCGGAAGCTGCATGAAGAGGCTTTGCTGAACCTTGAGCTGGCGCGGATCAACGAGGCGTTCGCCTGCGACTGCTTCGCCGAGGCTGCCCGCGTTGCCGCCGCCAGCCGTTTCCCGCAGGCACGGGAGCATTTCTTTGCGGAGGCCGGACAGGCTGCGGCCCGCATCGCCTGCGGCGGCTGCGCTGATCAGGAAGCTGCGGCCTATGTGCTGGAAGAACTGCAGGCGGCCTGCTCCGCTGTGGATGCTGAGTGCTGCTCGGTCGGGAAGGCGCGGCTATGAATCCGTTCAAAATTCTTGATGTCGGCCAAGATGCTGAACCAGCGGAGGTCATGCGTGCGGCGGCGCAGGCCCTGCGGGAACGGCGGCATTCCGCCCGCGAAATTGCGGCGGCCCGGCAGATGCTGATGGAGCCTGAGCAGCGGGCCGTGCTCGTCTTCCTGCATTTCACGGACACCGCTCCGCTGCTCAGGCCGTCGGATGAATCATAATATCATGAAATTGTTGAGCTTTGTCTGGCTCATTGAAAGAGGGCGATGAGGAAGGAAATTGACGCTGGCAGCCCAAGCGGTCTGCTCCGGGAAAAGCTGGTTGGATTTCAGCGCGAAATCGCCGGGCTGAAGCGGCAGCTCAAGGAGCGCGAGGAGGAGGAGCTGCGCCGTGAGCGGGAGCTTTATGCGGATATTTTTGATATTGTTGATATTTTCGACAGTATCGAGCTAGGCACGCGGCGCAAGCCGGAACCGCTGGACAAAGGCGGCCAGCGGCTGCTGGAGAGCATGAAGGCTGTGCGGCGTAGGCTCATCCGCCTGCTCGGCTCCCGCCGGATCGAGCCGCTCGACTTCCCCGACCGCAAGGCGCAGCCCGGCCAGTGCGCGGTGGCGGAGGCCCGACCTGCTCCTGGACGGGAGAACGAGGAGATTCTGGCTGTGCTCAAACGCGGCTGGGCGGACACGGCGCAGGGCGTTGTCCTGCGCAAGGCGGAAGTGGTGACGGTGCGGAATGAGGAGCGGGCAGAGACCGCGGGGTGAGGCCGGGCGGAGCGTCCGCGCCGCGCTGGAGCAGGCCGCCCGGAACGGGGAGCTGCGCCCGCTTGACCTGCATCTTGGTCTGTTCCTTGAGCGGCAAGCGGGCAGGGCAGGGCGGAAAAACCCTGAGCTGCTGCTGGCGGCGGCCTTGGCCAGTTCGGCGGCAGGCGGCGGCCATGTCTGCTGGCCGCTGGCGGAGCGCGAATCCCTGCCGTTCCCGCTGCCGCTTGGCCTACTCCCAGAGCCTGAGCACTGGCGGCGCAGCCTCTTGGTCGGCGGCGCGGTCGGCCAGCCCGGCGACATTGCGCCGCTGATCCTCGACCGGCACAACCGGATCTACCTAAGCCGCTTCCATCAGGCTGAAGAGCGGATCGCCAGCGGGCTGCTCTGCCGGGCCAAGGTAGACACGCCCGCCGACGCGGAAGCGGCTTGGCCTCTTTTGCAGCAGCTTTTTCGCGAACAGCACCTTGACAGGCTCGGCGGTGGCCCGGACTGGCAGCAGGCGGCGGCGGCAATGGCTCTGATCAAACCGCTGCTGGTGATTTCCGGCGGGCCGGGTACGGGCAAGACTTACACAGCCGCCCGCATCATCGCCCTTCTTCAGAGCCTGCACAATGGCGGCAGGCCGCTGCGCGTCGCCTTAGCCGCACCCACCGGCAAGGCTGCGGCCCGTTTGGATGAATCCATCCGCGCCGCCCGACAGAGCCTGCCCGAAGGTTTGGGCCGCGCTCTGCCGGAACATGCCCAGACCCTGCACCGTCTGCTCGGCGCACGGCCCGGCAGCGAGGCGTTCCGCTATAACCGCGACAATCCGCTGGCCGTTGACCTGCTGCTGGTGGATGAAGCCTCGATGATCGATCTGTTGCTGACAGACGCTCTGCTGGAAGCCCTGCCGCCTAATGCCCGGCTGATTCTGCTCGGCGACCGCAGCCAGCTCGCTTCCGTTGAGGCGGGTAGCCTCTTCGCCGACCTCTGCGGCAGCGGCGAACCGGCGTGGTCAGAGCCGCTCCGCGCCCGGCTTGGCCAGCTCACCGGCCAAGAGCTGCCGCCTGCGCCTGAACCCGGCGGCCTGCTGGCGGACTCCTGCGTCCTGCTCCGCACAGGCCACCGTTTTCAGGGGGAAAGCGGTATCGGCAGCCTAGCGGCGGCGGTGAACAGCGGCTCAGTCGAGGCGGCAGAGGAAGCGCTGGCCGCAGGGCTGCCGGATTTGGAATTCGCCGAATGCGCAGGCCGCGAGCGCGAGGCTTGGCTGCGGACGCAGCTGCTGCGCGGCTTCCGGGGCATCAGCGAAGCGGCTTCGTTGGAGGCGGCCTTTGCGGCGATGGAACAGTTTCGCCTCCTCTGCGCTGTTCACAAGGGGCCGAACGGCACCGAAGGCATCAACAGTCTTGCCGCCGCCGTGCTGCGGCAGGCCGGGCTGATCAGCAGCCGGGAGACGGAATGGCATCAGGGCAGGCCGCTGATCATCCTCCACAATCAGTATGACCTCCAGCTCTTCAACGGCGACACAGGCCTGCTTTGGCTTGACCGGGACGGGCGGCTGAAAGCCTGGTTCCGCCGGGCGGACGGCAGGCTGCATCCGGTCTCGCCTTCGCTGCTGCCGGAGCATGAGACCGCCTACGCCGTCACTGTCCACAAGGCCCAAGGCTCGGAGTTCGAGCAGGTGCTGCTGCTCCTGCCGGAGGAGGAGAGCCGCGTCCTCAGCCGCGAGCTGCTCTACACCGGTATCACCCGCGCCCGCCGCAGGCTGATCCTCTGCGCCGACCGCAGGATGCTGGCCGCCGCCGTGCGCTTGCGGACCAAGAGGCATTCCGGGCTGGCGGAGAAGCTGCTGTGATGTGCTGAAAAAGACAAAACCCCGCAGGCTTTTGAAGGTTGCGGGGTTTTTGTTATGACTGCGCCGGAAATAAAATTCCGCGTGTTTTCTGGTGGCGATGCAGGGACTTGAACCCCGGACACTACGGATATGAGCCGTATGCTCTAACCGGCTGAGCTACATCGCCTTAGATGATGAGGCCATTATTTAACCGTTTTCACCGCTCCTGTCAAGAGGGAAACACGATGAAAAAAACGCCGCCGGACGCGGAGGCCGCTGCCTTTTCATGTCCGGTGCTGCTCTCTGGTCGGCGATGACGATGGAGCGCAGCAGGCAGGATTGCAAGTCTTTGCTTCAACTTGCCAATCCCAGCAGCTTTCTTGTCTCCGCCTCTTTCAGTCGCAGACCAAGCTGCTGAAATTCCACGAGGGCCTTGAGGAGCAGCTCTTCCGCCTGCGCCCGTCTGCCGAAGGCCCAAGTGCGCCTTGCCAAGGTACATCATGGTTTCGCCGAGCGCGTAATGCTTGCCGATATAAAATGTGGTCTTCGCTTTTTCAAAACCCCTGAAATCATCCGGGTCTTGACGTCCATGCGGTTCCACATCACAGCTTCCCGTCCGCCGCCATCTGCATGTAGGTCTTATCAAAACGCAGCTTGACGTTGCCCTTGTCGCCCATGACCGAGCCGTCCGGGAAAGCGATGCCGACCAAATCCTTGCTTGGCGCGCCCTCGCCATACAGGCCGTGGTCAAAGCTGAAGCTGCGGACATAATCCATCGTCTTTTTCATCTGCTCGCCAGCAGCAAAGGCGGCCGCCTCAGCCGGATTATAAAACATCTTGGTGGTCTTGAGCTGGGCCTTGAATTCCGCTGCGGTGCCGCCTGCGGATTTCGCCATCACCTCAATGGCCTCTTTGCTTGCTGCCGGATTGCTCATCTGCGCCATCGCCTCATACCACGCGCCAGCAAGGGCTTTTTTCAGCGCATCCGGCGTGTCGCTTTTCACCACCAGACAATCAATAATTTCGCCGGGAATCTGCGAAGAGTCAAAGACCAAATTCGCGCCCTTGACGTTGCGCACCTGCATCAGCAGCGGATTCCACGTCGTCACAGCCGCTTTCGGATCTTTGGCCGCCTCAGAGACAAAGAGCGGGGCAATGTCCGCGTCGCTGGTGTTGACCAAGGTCAGTTCCTTCTCCTTCATGCCGTTCATGTCCAAGGCGCGGGTCAGCAGATAATGCGAGACCGAGAGTTGGACAATGCGCATTTTGCGGCCCGCCAAGTCTTTCACTGAACTGGCGTTCATGGCCACAATGCCGTCGTTGCCGTTGGAAAAATCGCCGACGATCAGCGCGGTGGAATCCACGCCGCCCACCGCCGGGATGGTCAGAGCGTCCATGTTGGTCATCACGCAGCCGTCAAACTGCCCTGCGGTGTACATGTTGATGCTTTCGACGTAATCATTGACCAAAACGATCTCGACCTTGTCCAAGCCATATTTCTTGGCCCATTTGTCCATGATGCCGGACTCCTGAATGTAGGCCCACGGCTCCCAGCCGGTGTAGTGCGACCAAGCGATGCGGTGCGTGCCGCCCGCCAAGGCCTGCCCGGCAAGCAGGACGCAGGACGCGGCCAAAATGGCCAGCAATGCAACCGCTTTGTTCATGGTGTTCCTTCTGTGTTGTGCCATAGCCTTTCTCCTCTTGTTTTATAACCGGTTGGCATCACCGCTAAAAATTTCTTGGCAGGCAGTGTATGCAGCAGGGGCGTTTTTGTCAACAGGAAAATTTTCTGACCGAGGAAACGCAGGGAGCTGTTCCGCTTTTTCTCTCCGGCCACGCTGTTTTTGCTCTTGACATCCTATGGTTATTGCAGGAAGATTGAGCCAACAACCTTTCATTCCTTCAACTATAAAGCCATCCCTATGAAGAACGGAAAATTCTTTCTTCTTGCCTTGGCCGCAGCAACGGCGGTCTCGTGCCTCAGTTCAGCATCAGCCGAGACAATCTCCGGCAAAATTGCGGCTGTGACGAAAAACAGCAAATCTGCGACAGCGGAAATCATCCCTGCTTCCCCTGACGGCCAGCCTGCCCACCGCTATGCAGTTTCGACCACATTCCAAGAAATCACTGAAATGCTGATGCGGGCGATGGAGTCGAAAGCGACCGTGACTGTTGTCAGCTCGGACAACTGCGCGGCAGCAGGGGCTGTGCGGGAATGCGGCAGTGTCGTCACTGTGGAGACGGCGCAAAAATAGTCGACACTGCGCCTGCGCGGATGAAATGTCCGCGCAGGCGCAGAAAATCATGCTTCAGGAAAAATGAATAAGAGCAAATATCAACAGAGAGCAGAAAAGTATTTTGTTGAAGATATGTCTGCGGCGTTACTTCCGGGCAGTCGTTTATACAATATATTGGAAAGATTGGAAGCAGGTTATCCTGTTCCTGTTTCTGAACAAGATTTTCTGAGCAGCAAAGGTCTTTCGGCTCTTTCAATCTATGCAAACAGCCTTTCTTTTTTTGTAAAGGGTGCTGAGGTTGAACGTGCTGAGCGTTATCGTGCCTCAACGACAATTTCTCAAGAAAATGAAAAAAAATTGCAGGAGGAAGCTCTTCAAGCAAGGCTGAAACGGGAACAAGAGCAGACAGCGGCAGGAGAGGAAAAAAAGCGGCGGGAAGAAGCAGAGCGGAAACGACGAGACAGAGAGGAACTGGAGGAGGAAAATGCAAAAAGGATTGCACTGAAACGTGCAGGGGAAACAGAAGAAGAAAGGATAAAGCGAAAATATGGCGTTTCCGTATCCATGTTGAAGGCTAATTTTCCAGATATATTTAATGCGGAAACAAAAATAAAAGAAGGTGCCAAATCATGTATTAAAACAAAAGAACAGGGGGCTTGCTGAAAAAAGAAAGGCAACAGAGGAGGAGATACGTTTATTTAAAATAAAACTGCAACAGGATGCGACTATGGAGAAAGCACGGGTAGCAGCAGGCCTGCCGTCTTTCGTGAAACCTCTATCTTCTATGGTGATAGACCATGCTGCTGTAAAAAGAAAAGCTCAGGATGCGCTGATGGAAAAATACAAGATATACAACTGGCGCAGGAGTATCCACTTTGATAAGTTAATTGATATGCTGAAACGACTTGATGACGGATGCCGCCTGTCCGAAGTTGAAGTTGCTTGGATTAAAACAACAGAAGAACAGATTGAAACAATAGAGAAAGGTATTGAATTTAAGCCGCTTAAAAAACTATACCACAAAAACGAGGCCGCCTTTTACGCAGAAGAATTCAAGGACAAGAAAGACTGCTGGCTCGCTGTCAACGCAAGCAGCCATTATCGAAAATGCGATGAAGCGCATACCGCCGAAGTTCTTCTGAACACGATCAACATTTCCTCTGTAAAAGATACCAAGCTAAAATCTGCGCTCTGCACAACACATGGCGGTGTGAAACGTGATTTGGGTGACTCGTGGATTCAAGTTCCAGGTGCAATTTTTTGGCAAGTTCCCAAGAATAGCTTTTTTGGCGTGTTGAAGCCAAGAGATTTTCGTGGCCTGTTGTTA
>JAABPV010000021.1:0-2598 GCA_011391865.1 Desulfobulbaceae bacterium
ATCTCCAAAACCTTCCGACGAAAATCTATTGAGTATGCCATACGCACAGTGTAGTCATTTTATACTGCTTTGGCTATCTATATGCACTTATCACTTGAATCCAGCAAACGTTTTCTCCCAAAAAGTGAATTTGGGCGTAATGTAGTTACGCTCATGACAGGCACTGTTATTGCACAGGCTATACCCATAGCTATATCCCCTATTTTGACAAGACTGTACAGCCCTGAAGAATTTGGACTATTTGCTTTATATATGGGTTTAGCCGCCATTCTTTCTGTTATTGTAACGGGACGTTATGAGCAAGCCATTATGTTACCAGCAGATGATGATGATGCCGCTAACTTGGTAGTATTGTCACTCGCTATCACGGTTATCATTAGTTTGTTAGTTTTATTACTAATTTTCTTAACCAGTAGCAATGTTGCTTCTGCACTCGAAAAACCAGAAATTGAGGCATGGCTTTTTTTACTTCCGGTAACGATTTTTTTGACAGGAATATACCAAACGCTGAACTACTGGAATAATAGAAAGAAACAATATAAAACTCTGGCAAAGAATCGGATTTATCAAAGTACAACTATGTCAATTATGCATATTGGCGGCGGCTTTATTTCTGGCAGTGGATTATTTCTGATTTTTGGCAATTTAATTGGAAATATCGCATCAGCATTTTTTCTTGGATTAAACATATTCAAAAAAGATTCATCAAGTTTTATAGACATCAGAAAAGATAAACAAATTTTATTGGCAAAACGTTATAAGAAATTCCCTATATTTGATACGTGGGGAGCATTAGCCAATGTTTCTTCATACCAAATACAGAATATACTACTCCCAATCTTTTACGGTTTATCAAGTGCTGGCTTCTATTTTGTAGTACTGAGAGTACTACAAGCACCGCTATCACTGATTAATACATCATTAACTGAGGTATACAAGCAAAAGCTAACTGATCCAAAGACTACTGACGACGATTTAAAAAGATACTACAAAAAAATGTTTGTCTTTTTGCTTTCTATAGGGCTACCGCCATTAGTACTTTTCATGTTAATTGGCGAAGAGCTATTCTCCTTCGCATTCGGAAGTGAATGGCAAGTCGCTGGTGAATACGCCATCATATTATCTCCTATGTTTTACATCAGATTCATAGCCAGTCCCCTAAGTTATTTCTTATACTTAAAAGAAAAACAAGAAATAGACATGATAGGACAAACACTATTTGTCCTATCATCCATACTATCATTGTTATTTACCGCCACCATTAAAGAATCAATTATTATGATTGGTTATTTATTTTCGGCAATTTATTTAATTTATATATTGTACTCAGCAAAACTAGCTGGCTTATTTGGAGAATGACATGACGAATAAAAGTTTTGAGCAAGCAGCTTATGAAATTGAAGAGATATGGAAAAATAATTGCTTTGATGAAAAAATAAAAAAAGAATAGAAGATATATCTAACTTAATCAGTCCTAATACCAAGTCGATACTTGATGTTGGTTGTGGCAATGGTATGTGTTTTAGAACATATCCTCAATCTCCGCAAAAATGGGGCTTTTACGCATTTATCTAAACTCAGCGCAAACGATAGAAGTTCTGCGGCAGTAGAGAAAGTAAATAAAGCTATAGATACTACTCAAGCAAGTATTGATAACTTACCCTATAGCGACAACAGTCACGAAACGGTTACCTGCTTAGAAGTAATTGAACATTTTCCCCTTGAAACATATAAAAAAACTATTAGTGAACTGTATCGCGTCGAAAAATCCACAATTGTAATTGCAGTTCCATATAAAGAAGATATAAAAAACTCGTTGATTACCTGCCCATCTTGCCATACCAAGTTCAACCAAGATTTCCATATGAGGTCTTTTGACGAGGAAAAAATGTCTAGCCTTTTTGATAAAAAAATGCGCAACTAACAAAGATAACCTAATGTGCAACTCTTTATACAGCAACCAGCCCATCCAGATCAAGCGGAGGACGATTGCAGGATAAGTTAAGGAAAACACAGACAGTATGCGCCAAGATTTTTCGGATCAAACGGTGTTGAAAATGCCAAAAATCATGCACGCAGATATGATCAGCTTTGAAGCGGCCGGTCAGCTGCGAGCCGACAGTTTCGACGCGCTTTCTTATACGTTTGCAGAATTTGAGAAGATGTTCAGGGAGATTAGTTTTCATATTCTTCCGTGGCGGCGTGACGACAAGAATTCTATGACGCTTCAGCAGGATGGATTGCCTGAACTCATCAATGAAGCCTTTGTCCGCAGGCGCGGTTCCTTCAAATCCTTCCAGCAATGTTTCAAGACTTTGAATATCATGAGGACGCGCCGGAATCTTGGAATAATCTGTGATCATTCCAAGCCTATAAACACGCAGGCCCAGTTTAAATCCATAATAATGCATGTCTTTCGCAGCGCAATATCCGAAATCAGCCTCTCCGTGAAAGCATCTGTCCCGTCCGGCTCTGGTGATGACGCAGACAGTCAGTGGAAAAGTGTCGATTGGTTAGACATGATCATTTATTTCACCGCTGATTATTGTCAGACGTTTTTGAACATCCGATTTAACCTGCCATAAATTTGCAGCCTGC
>JAABPV010000021.1:2697-10740 GCA_011391865.1 Desulfobulbaceae bacterium
GGATCATTTATTTCACCGCTGATTATTGTCAGACGTTTTTGAACATCCGATTTAACCTGCCATAAATTTGCAGCCTGCCGGACAAATGAAGATCTGTCAGAAAGTTTCGGAAAAAAGTGCATGTAATGCGACTTGAAGTATGCAAATATGTCTTTGTCGCATTCGATCTTGAAATATTTTCCGCATATTTCCATAGTGATGACTTCCTCGTCGCTTAGGGCAGGCGCAAAACCGCCCCGCCGTATCTTGAAATTTTGTTTTATGAAATCATATTGGTTGCAAACGGTCAAAAAACAGCGATAATGAAACTATCCCGGTCCATGTCGTACTCCTTTTGAATATGGCTTAGATACCGCTATTCTACAGGATGCGCACATGTATCGGGCATATTTTTCAAGATAACGCGCATTAAATTTGTATTTTCATGTGGTTAACCGAGCAGTCCGCAGGCTGAAAAGAGTTGCGCATTAGGTAAAGATAGTTTATATTGAAAAAATCATCAAGCACGCCAATCTTCTCATTAACATACAATGGTTATTCCGAAAAAAATCTTTTCCAAGCTTTACGATTTGTCCAACTTGTGGATACCATGAGCATGAGAGATTAAAAGACGATCTAAATCAACGAAAAATTAAAAATAAACCTTCTTTTAATTTAAAATCGACTATAAAAAAATCCATATGGATAGTTGCTGTATATGAAAAAAATTGGAATAATTAACTACGGCCTCGGAAATATAGGCTCTGTCCTCCGTATGATAGAAAAAGTAGGTGGTACAGCCATCAAAATTTCATTACCAGATGAAATTTATCAAGCCGAAAAAATTATTCTTCCAGGTGTTGGTCATTTCGATCATGGAGTGCGTTTATTACAGGAAAAAGGATTAGTTACTGAAATACAGACTGTCGCTAAACAAGGAACCCCCATTCTCGGAATCTGCTTAGGTATGCAGTTACTCTTTGATAATAGCCAGGAAGGCACAGCCACTGGTTTAGGCTTAATTTCTGGAAAGGTGATTAAGTTCAATGACCCTACAAAGGCACTACGTATCCCACATGTGGGGTGGAATGAAGTAGATGTCCAAAAGGAAAACCCACTCATCCCTACTTATATAGAACAAGAGACTAAGCCACGCTTTTATTTTGTCCACTCTTATCATGCGGTATGCCAAAATGTTGAAGACGTGTTAGCAACTGTTCATTATGGTACGGATGTCACTGCTGCGGTTAGTAGTGGGAATATCTATGGTACACAATTTCATCCTGAAAAAAGCCATCGTTTTGGCATGGATATGATTAAACGTTTTGTAGAGCTATAACCCATGCTAAAACATCGCGTCATTCCCGCCTTATTGCTGAAGAATGCAGGTCTCGTTAAAACACTTCAATTTAAAAATCCCAAGTATGTAGGCGACCCGATTAATGCTATCCGTATCTTTAATGATAAAGAAGTGGATGAATTAATGGTATTGGATATTACCGCCAGCAAAGAACAACAAGAACCTAATTATGCGTTGATTGAGCAATTTGCTGGTGAGTGTTTTATGCCACTCGCTTATGGGGGGGGGATTAAAACCGTAGCACAAGCACAGCAGCTATTTTCAATAGGTGTAGAAAAGATCTGTATCCAGAGCGCAGTGCTTAATAATCCCCATTTAGTTACAGAACTTGCTGAACAGTTTGGTAGCCAAAGCATTATTGTGTCCATAGACATCAAGCGAAATTGGCTAGGCAAAGCACAGATATACGATGCGACCACGGGAAAAACATTAGCTGGCGCGTGGCAAACACAGTTACAAGCATTAGTAGCCGCCGGTGCAGGCGAAGTATTGCTTAATGCTGTTGATAAAGACGGAACATTATCTGGCTCCGACTTGGAACTTATTCGCCAAGCTAGTCAACATCTTGAAGTTCCTCTCGTTGCCGTAGGCGGTATCTCAAGCCTTAGTGACATTAAAGCTGCAGTCGATGCAGGTGCAAGTGCTGTGGCAGCAGGTGCGTTCTTTGTTTTTCACGGACCACATCGGGCGGTACTCATAACCTACCCCAAATATTACGAACTGGAAAATTTGTTCAAGGCAAACAAATGAAACCAAACAGCAATGAAGAACGAGCGTATCAACAATGCACCCGATGTGTCATGGATACCACTGTATCAGATATTACCTTTGATGAACAAGGAGTATGTAACTACTGTACCGAATTTTTGGAACGCTCTATCCATATCATTCATGAAAACCCTGTTCAGAAAGAAGCTCGCCTAAATACGCTTGTTGCCACAACAAAAGAGGACGGACGCGGCAAACCCTATGATTGCATCGTCGGGGTGTCGGGCGGCGTAGACAGTTCTTGGACATTAGTAGAAGTAAAACGTCTTGGTTTGCGCCCATTAGCTGTCCATATGGATAACGGTTGGAACTCAGAATTAGCTCAAAACAATATTGCCAACTTAGTGCGCACGCTGAATGTTGATCTATATACTCATGTCATTGATTGGGAAGAGTATCGGGCATTGATGCAAGCTTTTTTTGATGCTGATGTGATTGACATAGAATTGTTATATGACAACGCCATGTTGGCGGTGAATTATCAACAGGCAAGTCAATATGGATTAAAATATATACTTGCAGGAACAAATCAAGCCACAGAGGGTATGCGAATGCCAGTAACGTGGAACTGGTTTAAATATGATAAGAAAAATATCGTAGCATTAGCTCGCAGAAACGGACTTAAAGGCTTGGATACATTTCCGGCAATTGGCACATTTGGGTTTATATATCACCAGTATTTGAAGAAAAATCGTTGGCTCTCGTTCCTAGATTACTTACCTTATAACAAGTTTGACGCTTTGAATAATTTAGAAGCCAACTACGGATATAGACGCTATCCATTTAAACATTACGAATCTATTTTCACCCGCTTTTACCAAGGCTATATCCTGCCGGAAAAATTTGGCGTAGATAAGCGGAAAGTTCACATAGGAACATTAGTGGCATCAGGGCAAATGACACGGGAAGAAGCAATACAAGGACTAGAAGGTATCCCATACCCCACTGTGCAAGAGATGGAAGCAGATATTAGTTATTTCCTCAAAAAAATGGGGTGGACTAAGCAGCATCTTGATGACTATATTTCCCGTCCTGAAGTACCTCATGCAAGTTATTCAACAGAAGAACCACTATTCCGACTGTTTGCCAATATTTACAAAAAACTAACATGAACATTACCACCATCATCGGCGCACGCCCCCAATTCGTCAAAGCCGCCGTCGTATCACGGGCTTTCTGTGAACACCGCCCTGACGTGCAGGAAACTATCATCCATACCGGACAACATTACGATGCCAATATGTCGGATGTATTCTTTGACGAACTCGACATCCCCCGCCCTAATCACCATCTCGGTATCGGCGGCGGCACACACGGGCAAAACACAGGGCGCATGTTAGAAGGTCAGCTTCAGGTACTGCTACCTCATTTTTCACTTCACAAAAAAAGTATCCTGTCGTAACTTTGTTGGGAGGTTCATTTCGATGACGTTCCCAACAAAAGACAGGGCAAACGCATGGCTTTCAGAATCAGTTGATAAAGAAATGACTTATCTGTTTAATCTTGTTTGTAATGCAGAGATTAAGCGTTGGCCATAGGAAAGTACCAAATAATTGTTAGCAAGGAATTTATGGATTTACAAGCAAAGGTACCCAGAAAATATAATTTACATATTATTATTTTTTCTTCGTTAGAAAGCCATGCTGGTGGCAGGGAAACTTGGCTAAATAACTTTATTCCCAAGTTACTCTCTAAAAAAGAAGATATAAATATATATATATATTTTTTTCCCCAAAAAAAAGTTCGTACCGATGAAATGATATCTATCATACAAAATCAAAAAATAAAATTTATTCCTATAAAATTATTCCTTCCAAAGGGTAAATTTTTTACATTCATCAGGGTAATTTACTTTTGGATAGTAACTGTTGCTATTATAAGCATAAAACATAATGGTAGTAATACCATTATGGGTATAGGATCTTTTTACGAAGGAATTTCTGTGTATTTAACAAAATTTTTATCAGGAAAACGAAATTTATCAATTATTTGGATTAGAGGAATATGGAAGAAGGAATCCAGCTCTAGAATAGGGTGTACATTATCTCAGTTATTTGAGAGAATAGAAATAAAAATACTTAAAAAATCTGATGTATTAATTTCTAATGGTGAAGATACAAAAAAATATTATGAATATAAAACAGGAAAAGATATTACATCTATACCAAATTCAATAAATCAAGATAATTTTTTATGTATAAAGAGAACTGCATTTTCAAGAAAAAAAATTATTATTTCCTATATAGGAAGACTAACAAAAGTAAAGGGATTAGAGTGTTTCCTCAATTCTATTGAATATTTTAATCGCAATTTTGAAAAAAATAATATCAATTTTGAAATAGTAGGTGACGGAGATTTGATAGATACAGTTAAATTATTTTCAGAATCAAATAAAAATATATTCTATATTGGAAAAATACCAAATCAGAAAATACCTTCATATTTAGAAAATATTGATGCTGGAGTCTGCCTTACTTATTCAGGTGAAGAAGGGGGAGGTGGAGTTTCCAACGGATTTCTTGAATTGATAGCGGCAAAACGTCTCGTGATAGCTTGGGATTCTGAAATATTCAGACAAGTTTTAGACTTTGAGCAAGCCTTTTTCGTAAAAGAAAATGACTATATCGCTTTGGCTGAAGTTTACATGAAATGTATAAAAGAAAAAAATATGATACATGACAAAATAGAATCGGCATACAAAAGCATAGAGAAGTATTCTTTTAATACTCATACTGATAATTTTTTAAAAATTATCAACAATATATCATGAAAAAAAATATATACCATATACTATCTGATTTTAAAATTGGAGGGGTTGAAGTGGCAGCGAGGTCTTCGTTGGAGTACCTCAATAAGGAATATAATTTCTATATTATATCCTTTGGAAAGATTGAACATGATTTTTTAAAAGCCATCAACGTTGGTTATAGGAATAATATATTTCAGTTAAACTACAAATCTCTATCCTTATTTAAGGATTTTTTAAAAATTTATCGTCAACTCAAAAAGAATCCTCCTCAGGTATTTCTATTTTCTTTATGGAAAGCTTCTGCTTTGAGTTTTATTTTGAAAATGAAATATCAAAAAATTGTTTTTATAACTTGTATTCACAGTACAAAATTTTTCCATTCTTTTGACAGATATTTTTCTATAAAATCTGTGCTATCGGCAAACTATATCTTTGTGGACTCAATGTCTACTGGTAAGTTTATATCTTCGTACACCAATAAAAACTATAGAGTTATTTCTTTTTTTACTAAAAAGATACTCAGTAAAAAGAAAGAATTCCATGGGGAAAAAATATGCTTCCTCTATTTAGGTCGTATGTCAAAAGACAAGGGCATAGAACAATCAATAGATTTGATTTATTTTTTGAGGGAAAATATGATGGATGTGGAACTTCATCTTTATGGGAGAGATGACGGATATTTAAAAACAATGCAACAAAAAATACAAAAAAAAGGTTTAGGAACTTATATCCACTTCATGGGGCCAATCGACCCCAATGAAGTACCCACTGTATTAGAAAGGTATAATTTTTATCTCCAACTTAGTGAACATGAGGGCATGGCCATATCTGTCTGTGAAGCAATGCAGGCCGGTTTAGTATGTTTGGTTCGGCCTGTTGGTGAAATAGCACATTATTCAAAAGACCTCTATTCCGCTATCCATTACAAAGATTCTTTTATGCAGGGAAAAGAACTGCTTAAAATTCTTCGGAATAAAGACCTCTTGCAAAAAATATCTGCAACCGCTCCTCAAACATTTTCAGGTGTCCCTCTTTATAAACATTCCCTTGCTGCTGCCATTCAAGACATCATTGACCTCAAATCTCAAAAAAGGCTCTAATCTTTTTTGGAGTAATTAAATTTAAGGATGAAGTAAAGGTGCTTATAACTTCTTTTTTGCTTTTTGGTTGTAGTTTTTTGACATTGTTGTTTATAACAGGCCAGCAATATTCTATAGCATTTAGTTCTGGTCGATATAGAGGCAGGAAAAGTATCTGTGCTCCTGTTACTCTGATAAGATTGAGTACTTCTGTGTTTTTATGAGAAGACAAAATGTCAAGTATAACTATTTTAGTCTTATCTAATATGATTTACGCAGTTCGACCGCCAACCCGTTGATTTTATTCAACTGGCGATTTAAGCGGTAAAAAGACAAATGACTGTAATAGTTGAGTTTATTATTTCAACTGCGTAACTCCTAAGAAAAAAGCAGCGAAATGAATGCGGTAATTTTTCGAGGAACCCTTAAGGGCAACACCGGGGCATTCCCGCAGCAGATTCTGCGGATCGGCTTTGAAACGCTCCCAGAAAGGGAAGGTGCGGCACTGCTGCGGCCTCTGCTCATAGAGCAAGCAGCAGCAGGCGGCGCGGTCAAAGAAGCAGCAGAAATGCTCGCCGTTGATCACCCGCTCCTGCAAGGAGAGCCTACCCTGCGCCCGGCGCACATACTGCTTGGCGAAAAGGCCGGGGTTCATCCCCTGCGCTGCGGCCATCGCCTCCAGCTCCTCCCGGCTCACCCAGACATAGCCGCCTTCGCCCCGGCAGCAGCGACCGCCGCAGCCAGCGCAGGCCGCGCTGGCAAATGTGTAGGGAAAGTCCTCTGTGCTCTCTGTCATGGCGGTGTCCGCAGCGACGGTTTTGAGAATGACCGGAAAAATTCTTGACAGCGGCCAAGAGGCTGTGTATAAACAGCCTCAAAGCGTTTCCGCCGGAGTGGTGAAACTGGTAGACGCACTGGACTCAAAATCCAGCGGGCCTCGCGCCCATGTCGGTTCGATTCCGACCTCCGGCAGTATCAGAATTCCATTTTCTTCCGCGAATGTCCAGAAAAACCCGCAGCCTTAACCGGTTAGCGGGTTTTTCTTTACCCTGCTCGACAAATGCGCTATCCTGCTGGGCAGCACGTCCCGCAGGAGGCGTTTGAGCCGCCCTTTTCGTCAGCAAGAGGAAAAGCATGAAAACAGCGCGTCTTGCGGAGCTGGCCGAGCTGGTCAGTGGAATGGTCGAAGGCGGCGGCGACACCGTCATCACCGCCCTCAACAGCCTTGAGCTGGCCGAACCCGGTCAGTTGACCTTCATCAACAGTAGCAAGATGGCGGACAAGCTGGCCACGAGCCGGGCTTCGGCCTGCATTGCCCCGCTGGATTTCAGCGGCAGTGCGCTTCCCCTGATCAAGGTCGGCAACGTGGATCTGGCGGCGGCTCGCATTCACTGCTGGCTGCTGGCCGAGCCGTTCAAGGCGGCGGGTATCCACGAGCGGGCGGTGATCGGTCAGGACTGCGTGATCAGCAGCCAAGTCAGCATTGCCGCGCTGGCCTGCGTGGGCGACCGGGTGGCTATCGGCGAGCGGGTGAGTCTCGCGCCGGGCGTGGTCATTGGCGACGATGTGCAGATCGGCGACGACTGCGTTCTTCATGCCAACGCCGTGGTGGCGCGCGGCTGCATCCTCGGCAAGCGGGTGGTGCTGCATCACGGCGCAATCATTGGCAGCGACGGCTTTGGCTTCGCCACCGACCCGGCCACAGGCGCGCATGTCAGCAAGCCGCAGGTGGGAACCGTGCGCCTTGACGACGACGTGCAGATCGGCGCCAACAGCTGCGTGGACCGGGCCGCCTTCGGCGTGACCTGGATCAAGCGCGGGGTGCGGATGGACAATCTGGTTATGGTTGCCCACAACTGCGTGATCGGCGAGAACTCCGTCCTTGTTGGCCAAGCGGGCGTTGCGGGCAGCACGGTGCTGGGCCGCAATGTGGTGCTGGCAGGCCAGTCCGCTGTCGCCGGTCATCTCCATCTGGAAGACAGGGTGATGGTGGCAGGCAAAGCAGGTGTTCACAATGACCAGAAAAAAGGAGCCGTGGTGGGCGGTATTCCGGCCATTGACATCAAGCTCTGGGGGAAAGCCTCCGCTGTCTTCAGCCGTCTGCCGGA
>JAABPV010000021.1:10839-40804 GCA_011391865.1 Desulfobulbaceae bacterium
AGCCGTGGTGGGCGGTATTCCGGCCATTGACATCAAGCTCTGGGGGAAAGCCTCCGCTGTCTTCAGCCGTCTGCCGGAGATGCTCAAGGAGTTGCGTCAGCTCCGCAAGAAGGTGGACGAACTGAGCGGCCAGCAGTGAGGCCGCCAGAATTTGTCGCCCGACAAATTTTGAAAACGTCGAGCGAGACAATCAGAGAGACTCGAGCGAGTCTCTTCGATTGTCTCGAGCGAGGGAAGGCGAGAGACTCGCTCGACACTCTTGCAAAGCCTCGCCCGATGCTCTCCGGCACTGCCGGGCGGGCGCATTGAACAGCAACAGACTTCTCAAGATTATTATGACCGAACCAACCGCAGAAGCGGCAGCCCTGTCCTCCTTGGACATCAAAGCGATACTCGACCTGCTGCCGCACCGCTATCCTTTCATCATGATTGACCGGGTGCTGGACTTTGAGCGCGGCAAGACCATCACCGGCCTGAAGAACGTGTCCATGGGCGAGCCGTACTTTCAGGGGCATTTCCCTGGCGAGCCAGTCATGCCTGGCGTGCTGATGCTGGAGGGCATGGCCCAGACCGGCGCGGTACTGGCCTATCTCTCCGCCGACAACACCAAGGGTAAGCTCTTCTACTTCGCCGGGCTTGAAGGGGTGCGCTTCCGCCGCATGGTGCGTCCGGGCGACCAGATCATCTACAAGCTGGAGATGCTCCGCCAGAAAGGCAAGCTGACCAAAATGGCGGGCAAGGCCTATGTTGACAACACGCTGGCGGTTGAGGCCGAACTGCTGGCCGCCTTCACCTGATTCCCAGCAAGGACAGAACCATGCCCATTCATCCTGCCGCCGTGATTGACCCCAAAGCGGACCTGCACCCCAGCGTGTCTGTCGGTGCCTATGCTGTGATTGGCCCGGACGTGACCATTGGCGCGGATACCGTGATTGATCCCCATGCGGTGATCGGCGGCCCCACGCGCATCGGCCAAGGCAACCGCATCGGCTCCTTCTCCTCAATAGGCTCGCCGCCGCAGGACATGCGCTACAACGGCGAGCCAACCGAGCTGCTCATCGGCGACGGCAACACCATCCGGGAGTACGTCTCCATTCACCGGGGAACCGTGGGCGGACGCGGCAGGACAGTGATCGGCAACGGCTGCATGTTGATGTCCTACTGCCACGTGGCCCATGACTGCATCCTCCACGACCACGTGATCATGTCCAATGTGGCGACGCTGGCCGGACATGTCGAGGTCGGCAGCCACGCCAACTTGGGGGGACTGGTGGCCGTGCATCAGTTCTGCCGCATCGGCGCACACACCTATATCGGCGGCATGTCCGGCATCTCGCTCGACGTGCCGCCCTACGTGATCCTTGCCGGCACCCGCAACCAGATGCGGATCACTGGCGTGAATAAGATCGGCCTGCGCCGCAGCGGTCTGAGCCGCGATGCCATCGACCGCATCGAGCAGGCCTTCAAGATCATCTTCCGCGCCGCCCCAGACGTGGTGCTGCAAGATGCGCTCACGCAGGCCGAGCAAGAGCTGTCTGAATCGCCGGAGGTGCTGCATCTGGTGGAGTTCTTCCGCGCCAGCAAGCGAGGCGTGGTCAAGCGGACAGAAGAGGGGTGAGCGGAACAAAGCAGCAGCGATGAACTTTGAATGGGACGAAGCAAAAGCGAGGATAAACAAGAAGAAACATGGCGTGTCCTTCTTGGAGGCCAGCGAGGTTTTTGCGGACGAGCAATCGTCCTGCGTTCCTGACCCTGATCATTCTTTCGGAGAAGAGCGTTATCTGCTCTTCGGACTTTCTTCCACCGGAACACCGCTTGTTGTATCCTACACAGAGCGGCACAGCTACATTCGCATCATCTCAGCACGGCGGATGACCCGCCAGGAGCGGAAGGCGTATGAAGAAGAATGAAGACACCTTGCGGAAAGAGTATCCGGCTGAACTGATCAAGTCAGGGCGGCGGGGAAAGTACGCCGTATCCTATCGGGAAGGAAACAATATCGTTGTCATCGCCCCTGATCTGCACAGGATATTTCCCGACTCTGACGCAGTCAACCGCGCTTTGCGCAAATATGCTGAAGAGCACAACCTGGTTTTGACATGAGAACAGTGCTTCTGTCAGCCGTCATTTTATGTTTTGCATGATATCTTCTCCCATCGGCCTGATCGCGGGCGGCGGCCAGTTTCCGCTGCTCTTCGCCGAGGCGGCTCGGCAGCACGGACGCAACGTGGCCGCTGTCTGTCATCAGCACGAGACCGCACCTGAGCTGGAGCGGCTGGCAGATGCCTGCTGCTGGGTCAAGCTGGGTCAGCTTGGCAGGATCATCAAGTTCTTCCACGAGCAGGGCGTGACCGAGACCGTGTTCTGCGGCACGATCACCAAGACCCGCATCTTCCGCGACATCCTCCCTGATCTCAAGGGCCTCAGCTTGTGGAACAAGATCGACAGTAAGTTAGATGACGGCATCCTGCGGGCCGTGGCCGGGGCCTTGGAAGAGGAGGGCATAACGGTGCTGCCCTCTACCTGCTATCTGGAGCATCTCCTTTTTCCAAAAGGCATACTCGGCAGGCGCAACCCGACCGGCGAGCAGTGGGCGGACATCCGCTTTGGCTGGCGGATTGCGCGGGAGATCGGCAGGCTGGATATAGGCCAGTGCGTGGTGGTGCGCGGCGGCAGCGTGCTCGCGGTGGAGGCCATTGAGGGCACGGACGCGGCCATTCGCCGGGGCGGGGAATTGGCAGGCTCCGGGGCGGTGGTGATCAAACTGAAGAAGCCGGGCCAAGACTTCCGCTTCGACCTGCCTGCCACCGGCGTGCAGACCATTGAGACGCTGGCTTCAGTCAAAGGCGCGGTGCTGGCTGCCGAGGCGGGACAATCCCTGATCTTTGACCGCAAGGCGATGATCGCCGCTGCGGACAAGGCGGGCATCGCCGTGGTCGGGCTGGAGGAGCAGGAGAACGGGGAGCTGACAGCAGCTTGACGGCGGTGCTCAAAAAAGAGAATGCGGCAGGTACGCTTCTTTTTCAGCAACCTGCCGCATTCTCCTTCAAAAGGAAAGGGAGAACATCGAGCCGCAGGTGATCACGCCTCGGATTAGCTCCTGATTCTTCGCTTTTTCCACCGCCTCCTGAAAATCGTCCAGCGTGAAGCGGTGCGAGATCATGTCAGAGACGATGATCGCCTCTTCTTTGATGAGCTGAAGGCATTTGCGGAATTCGCTGACCGTTGCGGCGCAGCTACCAGTGAGCGTGATCTGCCGTTCAGCCAGCACCGCCTTGTCCAATCCTGCTTCGCTTTCCGGCGAGGAGCTGAACAGGCTGCATACGCCGCCTTGAGCGGTCATGCGGAGGCAGTCAGTCGCCAGCTCAGGCATGTGGACGGAAATGATGACCACGTCCGCGCCGCGCCCGCCAGTGAGCTGCGTCACCTCATCGTGCAGACCGGCTTTGGCCGTGTTGACCAGATGAGCTGCGCCCATCTGTCCGGCCAAGGCCAAGCGGGCGGCGTTGCAGTCTGCGGCGATCACTTTGCAGCCTGACCACTTAGCAGTTTTCAGATGCATCAGGCCGACCGAGCCGCAGCCGACGATGAGCACTGTCTGCCCCTCCTTCATCCGGTTGATTCGGGCAGCGGCGAAGGTGCAGGCCAGCGGCTCGGCCATCACTGCGTCCTCAAGGGAAATTTCCTCATCTAATTTGATCAGACCGCCTGTTTCGACGATTTCTTTCGGCACCAGCACCTGCTCGGCATACGCGCCGTTCCGGGAGCAGCCTAAAAGCCCGCCAGAATAGACCGCCACCGAGTCGCCGGAAAAGAAGCCGCGCACGCCGGGGCCAACTGCTTCGATTTCACCGGCCAGCTCATGGCCGGGAATGAAGGGCAGCTTGGCTGTCAGTCCTTCGCCACGCATCATTTTGATGTCTTTGGAACAGATTCCGGCAGCCTTGGTTCTGACAACAACTTCACCCGGTCCCGGGGTTGGATCTGGATATTCTTCTATGCGGATGTCATTCGCAGCGTGGAGAACAGCAGCCTTCATAATTGTTACCGCTCAAAGTTGAAGAGTTCAGGGGTGTTGCGCCCTGCTGGCGCAGCCTACGTCCCTGTGGCCGAAAAGAAAAGGCATGGAAGGAGATTAACGGAAAGCCGCCGGAAATTCAAGGCAATATTTAATGTGGCCTGTCTGGGGAAATGAAAAAGGCGTTTCAGACAGGAAGCCTGAAACGCCTGATGTGTCACAATGGGGTGAGCGATGGGACTTGAACCCACGACCGCCGAGGCCACAACCCGGTGCTACCACCAGCTGAGCTACGCTCACCAAACAGCAGAGCGATTATACTCTCTGCCGCGAGGTTTTGGCAAGAGGAAAAAAGCCGCCTCCGCCTATTCCACCGCGTTCAGCTCTTTGCCGCAGTGCTTGCAGAGCTGGGCGCGGGCCTTGATCAGCTCGGCGCAGTACGGGCATTCGCGCAGAAAATGGCTGGCAAGAATGCGGCTGATCGCCAGATTAACCGCATTCTCCAAGCTGGGATCAGTGAATTTGTGATTACGCAGCGGCTCGACACAGGCGATATCGTTCAGTTCAACCAGTAAATCTGCGGCCTTGCGGCGGAGAGTGATATCCGACGCGTTGTCAGTCAGCAGATGCACCACCGGGCTGATATCCTTAGCCGCCACACAGCCGCAGAGCTGGCCTGCCGCTGTCCTCTCGGCCTGATAGCGGGTGTTCTGCCGCCGCAAATCCTCAATGTCGACCGCGCAGCCGGTAAAGGCAAATTTACTGCCCACCATCATGCTGTAGCTTTCCTGGCTGTCAGGCAGCTTCATGTGCCGGTAGGAGCCAGAATGGCCGTACTGATTTTCAATAAAACTCCAGCCGTTGACGAACATCGGGCAGTCGTCGTTGAGGCAGATGAAAAGAAATTCTGAACCCCAGCCCAGACCGTCGCCGACGTGCATGGGTGGCGCGTGGCAGAGGGTTAGCTCTGTCTTGCAATGCGGACAGACATGTTTTTGGTCAAGATAGGCAATGACTCTTTCCAGCATGATCAGGCGGCTCCTATGTGAAATGAATGAAAATTCGGATAGTTTTCCAAGGTCTGTCCTTTCATTATACCAGACTCACCGGCAGGAGTCACTGGCGGATGCTGGAGCTGAGCTGCTGTGACCGAAGAGGGGTGTGCGCTCTTGGCTGAAGAGGAAACCCGCAGCGTGTCGTTATCAGCGGGAAATGGGAAAGGAAGGCGAGGCCATGCGGAGCGTTGCCCAGCTCAGCTCCATGTTGTTATTATTTGAATCCAGCAAATAGAAATAAGGATAAAAACCTCATAAAAGCCTACTTTGCCCCCTTGCAAAGAAATACTGCTGGAATAGTTTTTAGCAAAATTTTTATATCGACTAAAAGATTCCATTTATCAACATAATACAAATCAAGGTCCATCCATTTGTCAAAACTGATATTGTCGCTGCGGCCTGACACCTGCCATAACCCTGTTATGCCGGGCTTGACGCTGAATCTGCGTCGATGGGCGTTTTTATAAAAACGTTCAAAATCCCGCACCGGCAGCGGGCGAGGCCCAACAAGACTCATATCACCTTTAAGCACATTGAACAGCTGAGGCAGTTCGTCGAGGCTGGTTTTTCTCAACCATCTCCCTATGTTGGTAATCCGTGGATCGTCTGTGATTTTAAATGCCGCTCCTTTCACCTCATTCCGAGCTTCAAGTTCAGCTTGCCTTTTTTCAGCATCCCGAACCATCGTTCTGAATTTCCAAATATTAAATCTTCTTTTGTTGAGACCTATCCGTTCTTGATAAAAAAAAACAGGAGATCCGTCGTCATAATAAACAACGATCGAAATAATTAAAAATACTGGCAAAAAAAAAAGAATTAAGCAAAAAGAAGAGCTTATATCAATAAGCCACTTTATGTCGTATTGAAGTAATGATCGATTGCTTATTTTGCAATCTACAAGATGGTTTGAAGCGTCAAGATTGATATATTTTGGTATTTCTGTTGATTTGCTGAAAAAATCATCTATCAGCCAAACTGACACACCCTGCTCTCTGCAAACATCGATAACAACTTTAATCTGATCATAAAAACTCCTTATTGGGAGAGTGACAATCACTTTATCGACTGGATTTTTTGATATGTAATCTTCCATATTATCTAGCTGACACTGTATAGGAAATGAAGAAAACATCTCGTTAGCTTGATTGTCAACAAAACCTATAAATTCATATCCGGAACCTTTACGCCTGATGCTCTCTGCTAAGGATAAAGAACGAAGATTCAGTCCGACAATCAAAACTCGGTAAATCTGAGGATGTCTGTTTTTCTTAAGAAAGAGCAATATGTTGTTAGACAGCTCTGTGATCTTGTTCCGAAAAATGTTTTGCCGGACGGGCTGGACAGTAACGCTGTGTTCGTAGTCAAGCTCAAACAAATCACTGACTATTTTTGCTTTCACATCGATTTTTTTGCAAGTTTCAATCAAGTCGGAAATTTTGTCATAAAACGCTCTGATCGGAAGTGTTATGAACACTTCATCAATTTCTTTTTCCTTCAGATGCTCTTCCAGCTCATACAAAAAACATGCGACTGGTTCAACGGCAGAGACGGCGATCCGTTCTGGAGTGTCGACAAAACCTATGAAATCATATTTATTTTCATTGACTATCTTTTCTGCCAAAGCATGAGAGCGCTGATTTGAACCGACTATCAGGACACGTTTTCTTTTTTTTGCCATGTTATATTCCGTTCTTGTCAAGATGCCGCCCTGTCCGAGCATTCACCTTCAGCGGCACGGCCAGCTCCATGACCGATTCCATCAGCGGCACGATCAAGCCTTGGACATCCGCCGCCTCATCTTCCATCGCCTCGAAGACCAGCTCGTCGTGGATTTGCAGGAGCAGGTTGGCTTGAAACTGTCGGCTTTTCAGCTCCTCATGCGCCTTGAGCATGGCCAGCTTGATGATGTCCGAGGCCGTGCCCTGAATTGGCGTGTTGATGGCCGTGCGCTCGGCGAATTCGCGGCGAGTGCGGTTAGACGAGTTGATTTCCGGCAGCAGCCTGCGTCGGCCAAGCAGGGTGCTGACAGAGCCGTCTGTCTTGGCTTGCTCAATGGTCGCATCCATGAACCGCCTGATGCCCGGATATTGCTCAAAATAGCGGTCGATAAAGAGCTGGGCCTCGCGGCGGCTGATGCCGAGCTGCTCAGAGAGGCCGAAGCTGGACATTCCATAGACAATGCCGAAGTTGATGCTCTTGGCGATCCGGCGCATGTCCTGGGTTATCAGCGAGCGGGAGACCCGGAAGATGTTCGCCGCTGTACAGGCATGAATGTCCTCATTTTTCCTGAATGCCTCAATCAGGGCTGCATCCTTACTATAGTGGGCCAAAACGCGCAAGTCAATCTGCGAATGATCGACGGAGAGCAAAATTTTGCCTTTGTCCGCGACAAATGCGGCGCGGATGCGGCGGCCTTCCTCGCTGCGAATAGGGATATTTTGCAAGTTTGGATTGCTGGAGCTGAGCCGACCGGTGGCGGTGCCGCATTGATTGAAAGAGGAATGCACGCGGCCACTGATTGGACTAACATGCTCAGGCAGTTTGTCCACATAAGTGGATTTCAACTTGGCGAGGTTGCGGTAGCGGACAATCAGCGCGGGCAGCTCGTGCCGCCATGCTAATTTCTCCAGTACCTGCGCGTCAGTGGAATAACCGGTCTTGGTCTTGCGGTCACGTGGCAGGTTCAGCTCTTCAAACAGTACTTCGGCCAGCTGCTGAGGCGAGTTGATGTTGAACGGATGGCCTGCCGCAAGGTGAATCTCCGTTTCCAGCAGGGCGAGCTGGGCGGCGAAATCTTCAGCAATTTGGCCCAGCAGCTCCTGATCAATAAGAATGCCGCTGTGTTCCATGTCTGCTAAAACGGGAATCAGCGGCCCTTCCACTTCGGTGAAGAGCTGCCAGAGACCGAGCTGCTCCAGCTCAGGCCGCAGCTGCAAGAAAAGGCGCAGGCTGCCCTGCACATCCTCGCAGCTGTAATCCTTGGCCTTGTTCAGTGGCACCCGGCAGAAGGCATCCGCCGCCTTGCTCGCCTCGGTCACTTCGGCGAAGGAGGTGAGCTTGAAGCCCTGCTCCAAGCAGAGGTCGTCTAATTTATAAGAGCGGCGGTTTGGATCAAGCAGCCATGCTCCGATCATGCTGTCCCAGAGCGGCCCGGACAGCCGCAGGCCGCCGTTCTGCGGCGCGGCCAAAACGGCGTAATCATACTTGAGATTGTGGCCGATCTTCGGCAGGCGGGCATCAGCGAGCAGCGGGCCGACGCATTCGAGTATATCTTGCCGATGCAGCTGCTCCGGCAAAAATTGGCCGAGCGCGTCGCGGTGGCCGCAGGGCAGATACCACGCCTGGCCGATGCCGGTGCAAAGCGACAGGCCGACCAGCTCGGCCAGCAGCGGATCAAGCGAGGTGGTTTCGGTGTCTATCACCAAATATTCCGCTGTGCGCAACTCATCTGCCAGCCGCTCCAGCTCATCACGGCGACTGATAAGCCGGAAGCCCGCTGTGTCCAATCCGGCGGCAGGCACATCGCTTTTGAGCAGGCTGGTGAATTCCAGCTCGGTGAGCAGCTCGCGCAGCAGCCCGGCATCCGGCGCGGCGACGCGGTATTTGTCCAAATCCGTTTCCACCTCGGCCTGCTCGTTAAGCCGCACCAATTCGCGGGCAAGAAAGGCATCCTCGCGGTGCGCCAGCAGGTTTTCCTTCACCTTGGATTTCTTCATCCCGGCGGCCTGCGCGTACAGCTCCTCCAGCGTCCCGTGTTCGGCAAGCAGCTTCTGCGCCGTCTTCGGCCCCACGCCCGGCACGCCCTTGATGTTGTCGGAACTGTCGCCGATCAGGGCGAAATAATCCAGCAGCCGCAACGGCGGCAGGCCATATTTCTCCTCAACCGCCGCTGCATCAAAGAGCTTGTCGCTCATCGGCTCCCAGCAGCTGATGTCCTCGCCGACCAATTGTAGCAGGTCTTTGTCGCCGGAAACAACGACCACGTGGCAACCTTGTTCAGCCAGCCGCTTGGCGGCAGCGGCGATCAGGTCATCAGCCTCGATCCCCTGCGCGGCGAGACTGAATATCCTGTACGCCTCAGTGATCCGACGGATGTAAGGAATCTGGACAGCCAAATCCTCTGGCATAGCCGGGCGGTTGGCCTTGTAGTCAGCAGCAATTTGATGGCGGAATGTCGGCCCCTTGCTGTCAAAGGCCACGGCCAGATAGTCCGGCTGCTTCTCGCGCAGGATACGGCGGATGATGCTGATGAAGCCAAAAACCGCGTGCGTAGGCAGGCCGCCGCTGGTGTGCAGCGGCTTGACGGCATGAAAGGCGCGGTAGATGTACGCGCTGCCGTCAATCAGGTAAACAGTTTTGCGGGGCTGGGTATTCATCAGGCTTTATGCTGTTGCAGTATATGGAGCAAAATTCCCATGACCTTGCCAATGCCACTGATGTGGTAATGCGGTTTGTCTATGTACACGACCTGCTAAACAAGTTTGAGAAATTTCCATTCGTTGCCGATTGTCACAGCACCATAGATGCAGATAGCATAATATGAGTACATATCCATCATTCCTCTGTGTTGAACAAAAACGATTTGACAAGAGGAATCATGCGATCCAATTCAGCTTTGTTATGCTGAAGCAGTTCATCTGACCATAATTCATTTCTGTCGTTTGGGCATCCCGTTGCAAGGGCACGTCCAATTTCAGCAAAACTCATTCTGGTCTTAGCTTTCAGTTCCTCTGGTTCAGTCTGCACACCAAGCACAAAAACTCTGCCGGAAAGCTCTTTCGGGATTTCCTGTTCTCTGATTCGCTTCAATCTTTCGCCGTCATTGTCGAAATCGATCAAAAGCACCATCATTCTGTATGGATACTTTTTCATTCCATCCGCATAATCGGTTTCAAATTTTTTTAAAACTTTTGTCCAGCCTCCAGCGTGATTCCGTACATGAACGCAGCCAAACTGCACATGCGATTGCTCAACGAATCCGTGTGCAATCTGACTATTGGCATGATCTTCAGGCAAGATGAAAAGGTGCGGTCTACTCCTGTTGACGCTCATAGTTCAATATCGCCGCTGATCAGGGATTCTATGAGATCTCCTTTAATATTTAGCTCGTCGAGCCGTTTAATCTGTGTTGGCTCAAGATGGCTCTTCCGATCAAGAACAAAGATATTTTCGTGCGGAATGCTCCTTATCCCTTCAGAATTATGCGATGTCATCAATATCTGCCCACTTTCTTGAAAAGAACGTTTCAAATCAACGATGAAATGCTGAATTTCAGCAAGAGCCAAGTAATTATCTGGCTCATCCCAGAAACAGAGTAGCGGGCCATAGGATTTGTTAGCGGCCAGCACAGCGGCGCAAATAAAAAAGCATTTCTCCGCGTCAGACAATAATTTGAAGTCAACACTTAGAGCTGCTTTATTTGCTTCAAACCGGACAATCATATTTTTTGAATCTTTACCAACAGATTCATTGAAAACATCCTGAAGATCAGGCATGACCTTGCGAAGATATTTGTCAACCTGCATGTACGCTGCGGGGTAGCGGCTGAACAGCCCTGATATCCATTCGCCGAAGTTTGCGCCGCGTCTTTCTGGCTGAAGCGTTTCGCCGTTAGATTCACCAGTCATCATGATCGGAACTGGTGACAAGATAATCATATGCGAAAGCCAAGTTTTGAATATGCGCAGCGGATCGGATTCAGATTGTTCCTGAATAATTGGCAGAGCGACTATGTGCCAGTCCACGGAAAACTTCGCCTTACCGTGAAGCGTCACTTCAGCTTGTTTCCGAGAATAAATTGGCGATCCTGAAATTGATAGCTGCTCCTCTGCGACCCGAAGCTCTTTGAAGTTCTCCGGCAGCTCCAAGGCGAGTTCATACTTGTACAGTTTCTCCTCAAGCACTGCTTCAATCGAAAATCTGACAGGAACATCAGATCGTCCGCGAGAAAAATCGTTTTCTTTGACAAGCAGCTTAACTCTGTTTGTTCCGCGAGCGATAGATTGAAATATCTCAAGAGCATAAGAAACTGTAGATTTTCCAGAACCGTTTTTCCCAATCAAAAGGGAATACGGCAATCCCTTCACGTTCAGCTCGAAGTTTTCTAAACATCTGAAGTTATGCACATAGAGTGATTGCAGCATGATATCCGCCTCCTTTTCCAGTAAATTTATTGCGCTGGCCGCGTCAAACTATCGCCCCGCGTTCTTCCTCGCACTGCCCAGCTTCCTGCACTGCGCAGCAAATGCAAGAAACTGGCAGCCCATTTTCTTGCTATCACGTCCCATTTTTTAAAAATGGGGTCTCAGTTTCTTTCTATGACGGTTTATTTCGTTAAAATGACAGGCGTTAGGAAGAAACTGAGCCATCATTTTCTTATACTGGACAGTCATAGGAAGAAAATGACAACCCAGTTTTTTCCTATGACTGTCCATAGTTTTAAATGGAGACCTCATTTTCTAAAAATGGCCTGTCCGTTTAAAACACTGACCGCTTCTTTCAAGAAAAGCGCGAGGTGCTGTTTAAACCCCAACTGCTCCGTCTCCGGCCTCAGCCGTTCTTTTTTGGGCAAAGTCAGTCTGAATTCCGCCAGCTTCCGCACAGTCTCCGGCGGGAAGGCGCAGCTCACAGCGGAGCCAGTCTATCTCATTTTGCTGATGCTGCCCAGTTTTTTTGCACAGGCGGCAACGAAGCAGGATTATCCTTTCTCCCTGCCCCGTTCTTCTTGCGTGAGGGCACAACTTGTCCGCGCCCACACCCCACTGCTGATGCAGGTCGAATCCATTCGCCGCAGTCTAGGGGCAGCCGCCATTTCCTGATCACTAAATCCGCGTACTGACGCAGGCTGGCCAGATCTCCACCTCGCGGATTTCTCTGCCTCCTGACCGGTATCGTTTGCAATCCGCCCCGCTATGCGCTACCATGCAAGCATGTCCTGAGCGTCTGCCAGCGGTCTGTCAATGAATCCGCCAGGTTGCCGAAGAACCGAATTTGCCCGAAGGAGGAGCGTCATGAACAGCAAGCCATCTAATTTTCTTGCCGATTTTCTAAAAATGGAGGCTGCCGGAGGCATTCTGCTGATGGCGGCGATGGTCTTGGCCATCATCTGCGCCAACAGCTTTCTCAACCCGGTCTATGAAGGCATTTTCTCTGCGAAAATATTGGGCCTTTCTGTGACCACATGGATCAACGACGGGCCGATGGCGGTCTTTTTTTTCCTCGTCGGCTTGGAGCTGAAGCGGGAGTTTCTTGACGGAGAGCTGTCTGACCGGAAAAAGGTCATGCTGCCGGTGTTCGGGGCGATTGGCGGCATGGCGGTTCCGGCCCTGATCTACGCCGCGCTCAACAGAGGCGATGCCGCCGCCATGCGCGGCTGGGCCATCCCCACAGCCACGGACATCGCCTTCGCCCTTGGCGTGCTGTCTCTGCTTGGTTCGAGAGTCCCCAGCTCGCTCAAGGTTTTTCTGACCACGCTGGCGATATTTGACGACTTGGGAGCGGTGCTGATCATCGCCTTTTTCTACACGGCGAATATATCGTTTCTCGCGCTGGCTCTGGCCGGGATCTGCGTCTTGGCTCTGGCCGGGCTGAACTGGATGCATGTCGGCAAAAAAACGCCCTACATCGCCGTGGGCCTCCTCCTCTGGCTGGCGACCCTGAAATCCGGGGTACATGCCACTGTGGCGGGTGTGGTCTTGGCAATGTTTATTCCGCTTTCCGTCAAAGGCCAGCCCGGCCTCTCGCCGCTGAAGAGCTTGGAGCACAGCCTGCATTCCGTGGTCGCCTTCATCATCCTGCCGCTCTTCGCCTTTGCCAACTCCGGCCTCAACCTGCGCGGCATGGGCGCGGAGCAGCTCCTGCATCCGGTGCCAGTTGGCGTTGCCCTCGGCCTTTTTGTCGGCAAGCAGATCGGCGTGTTCAGCCTCTGCTTTGCGGCGGTCAAGCTCAAGATCGCCGAGCTGCCCAAGAGCGCGGACTGGATGGGCCTCTACGGCGTGGCCCTGCTCTGCGGCATCGGCTTCACCATGAGCCTTTTCATCGGCTCGCTGGCCTTCCAAGGCGGCAGCGCGGCTGGCTTCGACGAACGGCTGGGCATCATCGCCGGCTCGCTGCTCTCCGGTCTGGCAGGCTACCTGCTGCTTTATTTCACCGCGAAGCAGAAAGCGTAGCTGGCCGGAACTCCAATCCTGCCAGTGGACCGCCCCCTTATTTATCAGGACTACCCCTTGCTCCGCTCACAAGAAATACACCGCGCAGTAATAGCCGCCCACCACGAGGAAGAGCAGGCCGGTCAGCCGCCGCGCCCAGCGTTCAAAGGCGGTGATGCGGTTGAAGGCTAGGGCGACCTTGTTGGCTCCGAAGGCCAGCAGCAGGGCGAAGAGCAGCACCGGCAGGCCGGTGGCCAGCCCGTAGATGCCAGGAATGAGCAGGCTTGACTGCTGCTGCACGGCCAAGGGCAGGAGCGAGCCGAAGAACAGGGCCGCCGAGGTCGGGCAAAAGGAGAGGGCGAAGACCATGCCCAGCAGCCCGGCCCCGCCGATGCCCAGTGAGTCCGCCTTGTTCTGCAAGGCCGCGCTCAGGCCGCCGCCCTTGCCCGCAGGCAGGCGGATGACCTCCAGCAGGATCAGGCCGACCACGATCAGCACCGGGCCAAGGGCCATGTTCATGTGCTTTTGCAGCACCTGCGAGAGCGAGGGCGCGGAGAGCAGGCTGCCGACCAGCAGCACACCCAGCAGCAGGTAGGCCAAGGCGCGCCCGGCGGTGTAGAGCAGCCCCGCCTGCAAGACGCTGGCCGGTCTGCCCACCCGCCGCCCCACGTAGGAGATGGCGGCGATGTTGGTGGTCAGCGGGCAGGGGCTGATGGAGGTGAGGATGCCGAGCCAGAAGGCCGAGGCCAGCGGCATGAGGATGGACTCCGTCATGAGCCTGCGCCTTGATTGAGAGCAGCGATCTCCGTGCGGAGGTAGTCGCTGAACGCAGGCTCGTCATGCACGAGCTGCCAGACCTTGTCAAGCCGCCGCCACTTGGCCTCCTTGCCCTGCTTGAGCAGGGAGACCACCACAGAGCGGATTGCCAACTGATAGTCTTCAACGAAGTGCTCGTTCTCGGTCTCGTCCACATTGACCACCTGCAATTCCACTGAGCCGTCCTTGAGCTGGGCGGCAAAGCCTTCCTCCAAGGTCTTCTTGGTCAGGGCTTCGATCTTGTTGCAGGTCTTGCAGCGCTGGTTGCCGTGGAAGTAATAGACCCGCGTCTTGTTCTGTTCGACGCGCTGCGCCTGCGAGCTGGCCGGTACTTCTTCAGCCAAAGCCGCGCCGCAGCTGAAGGCGAAGACCGACAGGGCCAAGGCCATGATGCGGATGCTCTTCCTCATTTCCCTGCTCCTCCTGCCAGCACAGCCTTCAGCTCATCCACCGAGGAAGCCTTCCCGATCAGCCTCACCACGCCGTCCACGGCCAAGGCAGGAGTCATCATCACCCCGAAGGCAGTGATCTGGTTGATGTCCGTCACCTTCTCAATCTGACAGTCAAGCTGGAGTGCCTTGGCAGCGGCCTCGGCGTTCTCAGCCAGCTTCCTGCACTTGGGGCAGCCAGTGCCCAGTATCTGGATCTTCATTGCATCTCCCTTGTTTGTTGTTTATCTGACCAGCGCCTTTCCTCGCTGGTCAGCAGGCAGGAATCACTGAGCCTTTCCAAGAGCATTGATATAATCTCTAGCAGTGTCGCCGCGAAGATTGTCTGTGAGTCCGACCAGTCCGTCGGCCAGGTATTTCGCCTCAAGACCTTTTGAGCGGAGGTACACCATCGCGATGGTTGCGCGGTCTTTGTGAGGACATGCGGTAACAATCATCTTGCCCTTGTCAAGCTCTGCAAGCCTTTTCGGCAGCTCGTTCAAAGGGATGTTGATTGACGGCATGACCTTCCACGCTGCATATTCCTCTGCAAACCTGATGTCAATCAATTGCGCTTTGCCTTCCTTCAGGAGCTGGACAAGCTCTTTGCTGTCAACATTCATTTCCTCCTTAGCGGCATAATCAAAGGCGGCAATGTATTTCTCCAGCGGGGCATCGCTTGCGTATGCAGGCTGGCACATTGCCGCCAGCAGGAAGATGAGTGTCAGCTTTTTCATACAGTTCTCCTTGTTCTTTTATGAATATTGATCAACTCGCCCCAGAGAGGCAGGGAGAAGATCGTTGCTTGCGCAGTTGTTTATCCGAACAGCGCCCCGAAGAGCACGCCGCTGATGGTTGCCATAATCACGACTAAGCTGACGAAAACCGCAGTCTTCTTATCCCCCAAGACAGTGCGGATGACTAATATGCTCGGTAGGCTCAGGGCGGGGCCAGCTAAGAGCAAGGCCAGCGCAGGCCCCTTGCCCATGCCGCTGCCGAGCAGCCCTTGCAGGATGGGCACTTCGGTCAGGGTGGCGAAGTACATGAAGGCTCCGGCAAAGGCGGCAAAGAAGTTCGCGCCCAGCGAGTTGCCGCCCACCGCGCTGGCTATCCACGCCGAAGGAATCAGCCCTTCCTGCCCGACCCTGCCCAGCAGCAGGCCAGCGATGAGCACGCCGAAGAGCAGCAGCGGCAGTATCTGCTTGGCAAAGTCCCAGGACGAGGCGAACCAGTCGCCGGTCTCGCCCTTGTCCATGCTGGTGATGACGGAAAGACCGATGCTGCCAGCGGTGAAGGCGAGCAGTGGCTGCTCCGGGAAAAGGACGGCGAGTGCTATAACCGGCAAGGCGCTCATCGCCACCTTCCACCAGGCCAGCTGGAACCAGAGCACGAGCATGATGCCCAGCCCGGCGGCGCAGCAGGAAGTCACCAGCCACTTGGCGTTGTAGATGGCCGCCCAGATGCCGACGCTCTCCTCTGGCCTGCCCCAGTTGGCGAAGACCAAGATGCCGACCATCGAGGCGAAATAGAGTGAGGTCTGCCAGAGCGGACGGCCCGCCTCCTCTGCGGGCAGGGCTGTCCGCGCCGCAGCCTTGGCCGCTTCCTCCTTGCGGAAGATGAGCTGCATCAGGAGGCCGATGATCACGCTGAAGACGATTGCCCCGACCGCCCGGCCTATGCCCAGCTCCAAGCCCAGCACCCGCGCTGTCAGGACGATGGACAGCACGTTGATCGCCGGGCCGGAGTAGAGGAAGGCCGAGGCCGGTCCCAAGCCTGCGCCCATGCGGTAGATGCCTGCGAAGAGCGGCAGCACGGTGCAGGAGCAGACCGCGAGGATGGTGCCGGAAACCGAAGCCACGCCGTAGGCCAGCAGCGGGTTCGCGCCTGCGCCGAGGTACTTCATCACCGAGGCTTGGCTGACAAAGACACCTATGGCCCCGGCGATGAAGAAGGCGGGTATCAGGCAGAGCAGCACATGCTCGCGGGCGTACCACTTGGTCAGGTGCAGGGCCTCTAATACTGCGTGATCAAAGCGTTCCCAGCCGACCGGGAGATAGAAGAGAAGGAGGAAGAGTCCAGCGATCCACGCCAGCTTCTTCCATTCAGTGTGCCAGTTCATTGCATAGTACCGTGGTTATGTTGACAGACCCGCTGATGGGTGCCTGCCAGTTTTTCGGCAGCGCAGGGGCACGACATGTCGTGCCCCTATTGGCAGATAGCCGCCTATTTCCGCTTCTGCTTGACAAAAGCAAGTATCCTTCTGAACCACTCGTTGAGGTTCAAGCCAATGCCAGCTATGTTCGGCTTTAGTTCAAACAAGCTGTTGAACGCCTCTGTTCCAGTCTCGTCTGCATCAGTCTGCTTGTCTATCTTCCGCAAGAGGCGCAGCGTCTCTTCCTCCTCTTCCGGCTGCACCAAGCCAAGCAGCTCCCTCACGCTGTACTCTTTATCTGATCCCTCGGCATAATAAATATCGCTGCCGCGCTGGGCGTGTTTCAGCAGGGTCTCATAATCCGCCGTGCGTTCCGGGTCATCCGGCATGGGCACACGTTCGCGGACGCGGAGCTTCTCAAAGCTGGCGTTGATCTCCCGCAGCGAGTACCAGAGGAAGTGCAGGTACTCCTTGCGGCGCGGGCCGCTGACCCAGAGGCTGATGCGCCGCTTCTCGTAATCCGCCTTGACTGCCGCCTGCGCGCCGCCGTCCTTGTCCTGCAAGACCACGCCGGTGCGCCAGCGCTGCTCGCCCTTGATGTCCTTATGCAGCTTGACCATGAAGCGGGGCAGGACGGAGAGCGGCAGGAAGTCCTCATAGAGGAAGGCGAACTGGAGCGAGCTGGCGTAGTCAAAGCTGAAGTCCGGCTCGGCGACTGGCAGGAGCTGCGGGATGAGCGCACGCTGCTTGTCGAGGTCGTAGCACAGCTCGAACTGCTTCATCAGCTCGATGATGTAGCGGTGCTTGGAGGCAGGGAAGTCGTGCGCGTCCTCAGCCTGTCTGCGCAGAATCCCGGTCAGGCTGCTGATGTCCAAGATGCCGCCGCTGTCCGCCACCTGCTTGGCATTGATGATCTTATAGACCGCCGCCGTGACCCACTTGGGATCAAGCACATGGGTGTCCTTCAGCTCCAGCTCTCTGAAATGGACGGCCACGCCGAGATCATGGAGGAAGTCCACCAGCGTCTCGCGATTCTCTTCCCCGGCCACGCCTGCCTCGGCGCAGAAGCCGCCGTATTCCTCGCAGCTGATGTAGGGCTGCGGCATCTGCTCCAGCCGCTGCTTGACCGCAAACCAGCTCTGCGGCCAGCGGATGCCGATCATCGGCACCTGCGCCAGCTCCTTCAGCAGCGCGTCCCGGAAGCGGGCGATGCCTGCGCCGTCCGCGCAGGAGGTGCGGCAGAAGCCTTTGATGCCGGGGAACTTGCGCAGCAGGGCAAGGCGGTCAAGGTCAAAGGAATGGTTGGTGTCCTGCTTGTTGAGCACGACCAGCACAGGCGAATCCCCGCCAAAGCTCTCGATGTGCCGCAGCCAGTATTCCGCCCGTTCATCCTTGCGCCCGTCCAGCACCAGCACGTACAGGCTGCGCTTGGAGAGGAAGAACTGGTGCGTGGCGTGCATGATCTCCTGCCCGCCAAAGTCCCAGATGTTGACCTTGATCTGCTGGTTTCCGGTATCTGGCTGCCAGCCCCGGATGCTGATGCCATGCGTGGTGTCCTCGTGCTGGTCAAATGCCTCGCCGAGGAGCTGCTTGACCAGCGAGGTCTTGCCTGCCGCGCCGTCACCAATGAGGAGGACTTTTACTTCGTTGAGGGGCTGGTCTTCAGCTGGTGATGAATGATGATGGTGATGTATAAAGACATTACCCTCGCCCCTTATTATTATCCTAACTGGTTCTTTCAGGGCAGCGAAATACTGGCGGATAGCAGCAATCCCCTTCTGGGCGATCTCAGGCGGTGGGGAGGTGAGGGGGTTATCGTCAAGGTAAAGTGTTTTCAGCTTGGTAAGCTGGCAGATTTCAGGTGGCAGGATGGTGAGCTGGTTCCCGCTAAGATCAAGCATAGTCAGATTGGTCAGCTCGAACAGGTCAGGCGGCAGGGCAGTGAGCTGGTTGCCACCGAGGTTAAGCTCTGTCAGATTAGTTAGCTGGAACAGCTCCGGTGGTAGGGTAGCGAGCTGGTTGTTACTGAGATTAAGCACTGTCAGCCTTGTGAGCTGGAATAGTTCAGGCGGCAGGCCAGTTATGCCTTTTTTGCTCAGGTTAAGTGCAGTTGCCCTGCTTGCCTTCGCCCTCCGTATTTTCTTCAGCAGCTCTTCATTCGTCATCGCCTGCGCACCTGCGTTGTTGGTAGGGTGGTGTGTTATTCTGAGCACGCACGCTTGCTCAGTACGAGCACGCACGCTTGCTGGGTGTGAGCGCACATGCGCACTGGATTCGAGCACGCATGTGCGCTGGATTTGAGCACGCACGCTTGCTGGATACGAGCACGCATGTGCGCTCGGCAGGAGGAACCGTGCTTGGAGTCCAATGCCACCCGTAAGGGCAATTCATGAATTGCCCTTACGGGTGGCATCCTCAAGGGTATTCTGCCGCCAAACTGGAGGGATCCCATCAGGCACTCTACAGGGATCCCATCAGACACGCTGGTGGGTACCCACCAGAATGCCTGATGGGATCCCTCCAGATTTTCTCCAAGGCACCCTTGAGTCACACAGCGTTCAAAGCAGGTCATGCAGCTCTTCCCTGCTGAGATCGCAATCCCTCAGTATTTGCGCGAGCAGCCCCTTGCCGATGCTCTCATTCCCATGCACCGGCACCACCGTGCAGCGGCCATCATCATGCCGAAGAAAGTGATGGCTGCCTTTGACCCGGACGACTGCAAACCCGCCGCGTTCCAAGGCCTTGATCAATCTGCCGCCTGTCAGGGAAGGGAAGATGCTCATGCCGCAACAGCCACCCGCTGCACACCGATGAATTCATTGACCGACGGCATCTCCACCTCCAAGCACAGCTCAATCGCCTCCTTGACCCGCTCCACAAGCTGGTCAAGCGACTTCGCCTGCGTGTGACAGCCGCGCAGGCCAGGCACGGTGGCGACAAACCAGCCTTCCTCGTCCCGCTCTATGATCACGCTGAACTCTCTCATGCTCTTCTCACATGGTATGGTATTTTTTTGTGGTGGAAGTGCGGTTCGCGAACCACACCTACGGGAATCATCCTCCAAGGCACCCTCGGCTGTTCCGCCCGCCGTACCGTGCGTCTGCCTCATCGCACGGCAGCCTCAACGCCGCTTCCTGCCAGCTCCCTGTTCTTTGGCCTTCCTGTCAGAGCTGGAGAGCAGTACCGCGCCGCCGGGCATCCTGCCTCGTTCTTGCGCGGCGATATGCCGCCGTGTCGCGCCGATGCCCTGCTTGACGATGCTGAGAGGTGGGGAGGCGAGCGGGTTGCCGTCAAAAATGCCGCGAAGGAGGCTCTTGATCTGGAACAAGCCGCCCGGCAGCTTGCTGAGTTGGTTCTTGCGCACATTGATGAACGTCAGGTGGCGCAGCTCGCTGATCTCCTTCGGCAGGAGCATGAGCTTATTGCTGTCCAGCCAGAGCCTTTTCAAGGCGGCAAGCTGGCAGATGCTTTGCGGCAGGCCACTGAGGGAATTATAGCCAAGGTCGAGCGATTCGAGCTTGGTCAGCAGGCAGATTTCACGGGGAAGGTCGGTGAGCTGGTTATGACCAAGACTGAGCGCGAGCAGATTGCCCAGCAGGCCGATTTCAGGCGGCAGACCAGCAAGCTGATTGTGGCCAAGGTTGAGCAGCTCCAGATGCTGCCACTGGCTGATCTCCAGCGGCAGGGCGGTCAACCGGTTGTAGCCAAGGTTGATTTTCTTCAGGCTGACAAGCTGCCCAATCTCCGGCGGCAGGGCTGTGAGCTGGTTCATCCAGAGATTCAGCTCTGTCAGCTTGGTCAGCTGGCCGATCTCCGGCGGCAGGGTCTCTAAGGCCTCGTTGCTCAGGTTGAGCCGTTCAGCTCCGCTCGCCTGCGCCTCCTCTATCTTCTTCAGCAGCTCGTTCTTTGTCATAGCCTGCTCGCCTGCGTTGTTTGTGGGGTAGTGGCAATTCATGAATTGCCACTACGGGTGGCATCCTCAAGGGATCCCTGCCGCCAAACTGGAGGGATCCCATCAGGCAGTCTACAGGGTACCCATCAGTGTGTCTGATGGGTACCCTGCTCTCATTTGCCTGCCGTGGAACAGCTCTGCCGCAGGTTCGCCTTCAGCACCGCCTCCACGCAGCCTATGAATTGCAGCACGCACGGCACCTTCAGCCGGTAAAAGACCTGCTTGCCTCGTTTCTCATCCTCGACGATCCCGGCCTGCTTCAGCACAGCGAGGTGCTTGGAGATGGTTGAGAAGTCGAAGTCCACCGCATTGACGAACTCGCAGACGCATTTCTCCCCGCCCGCGAGCTGCTCGGCCATCCATAGCCGGGTAGGGTGGGCAAGGGCCTTCAGCACCGCCGCCTTGGCCGCGTACAGCGTTTTCTCCTGTTCATTCATGCGGACATGCTCCATCATGCTTGGCATGATAGCCAAACGACCGTCGGCTGTCAAGCTGCTTGTACCGCTGCCGCCGCACCGCAGGTCTGCATTTCCAACTTTGCAACTTGCTGCTGGTGGAGTAGAATGAGCGAATCCCCGGAGATGCCTGCCCGGACTCCATCCTGTCTTCTTCCTGCAAGCGGCTCCAAGCCGCCGGGAAGTCCGGTCTTTCCAGACAAGAATTGAACAGCAGCAGACTGCAAGAGGTTTTTTGTGCAAGGCAAAGTGCTTATCGCCAATCGCGGAGAGATTGCCATCCGCATCATGGAGGCCTGCAAGGCTCTGGACTTGGACTACGCGGTCATCTACACCGATGCTGACCGCGACTCCGAGCATGTCCAGCGCAATCGGCTCACTGGCCCGGATCAGAACGCATGGCGCGTGACCAGCTACACGGATCCCAATGACCTGCTCTCGGTGGCCGACCACACGGGCTGCACCGCCGTGCATCCAGGCTACGGCTTTTTCTCAGAGGACTACCGCTTCGCCCGCCGGGTGACAGTGCGCGACCGGCCCCTGACCTTCATCGGCCCAAGCTGGGAGGTGATCCGCGATCTTGGCGACAAGATCAACACCAAGCGCGTCGCCCAGAAGCTCGGCATTCCGACCATCCCAGGCACCTCAGCCCCCATCTACAACGAGATGGAGGCCGAGGAGATCGCCCAGCATATTCTCGACATCCAGCGCGAGCAGAAGGAGCCGAACCCGGCGGTGCTGATCAAGGCCGCTGCGGGCGGCGGCGGCATGGGCATAGAGGAAATCAACCGGGTGGAGCAGTTCCGGCGTACCTACCGCCGGGTGCAGAACTACGCCAAGCGGCAGTTCGGCGACGGCGGCGTGCTGATCGAGCAGCGGCTCTGCGACTTCAACCACTTGGAGGTGCAGTTGGTCTGCTCCCGCCACGACGAGCGCATCCACTTCGGCACCCGCAACTGCACCATTCAGTCCACAGGCCGCCAGAAGCGGGTCGAGGCCGCGCCCGGCTTCCATGCCTCCTGCTTCAAGTACGACTTTGACCCGGATCAGGTGCTGGACAGCGTGGTCGAGCATTCGCTCAAGCTGGCTGATTATGTGAAGTACGACAACGTTGGCACGTGGGAATGGATCGTCAGCCGCAGCGGCAGGCCGTATCTGCTGGAGGTCAACACCCGCATTCAGGTGGAGAACGATGTTTCTGCCCGGATCAGCTACCTCAACGGCAAGCACCCCAACTTGCTTCAGGAGCAAATCCGCTTGGGACTTGGCGAGCGGATGGGCTATCAGCAGAATGAGATTGTCTTTAAGGGCGTGAGCATAGAGCTGCGCATTGTCGCCGAGAACCCGGGCCGCAACTTCGCCCCGTGGATCGGCACCATCACCCGCTTTGATCTGCCGAAACATGACTGGTCGGCGATGTATAGCCATGTGCCCTCCGACCGGCCCTATCCCATCCCCAGCGAGTATGACCCCAACTTGGCTCTGGCCTTAGTATGGGGCGATGACGTGAATCAGGCCAAAGAGCGGGCGCGGCTGTTTATTGACGGCTGCTGTATCGAAGGCGTGGACAGCTCCGGCGGCGGCATACTCACCAATCTCGACTACCTCAGGCAGAATCTTGACCGGCTGCTGACCTTCTGAGCCGTTACACATACGACCATGAACGATCTCATCAAGCAGCTCCAGGAGCTGGACCAGCGCATCGGCTATCTGATTCACATCAAGGACAGCGACTCGTGGGGCAACGTGGCTGAGTTCCGCCGCAAAAGCGAGCAGCTCCGCACCGCTGTCTTCGACATCAGCCGGGACGAGTTCGCCGCCCGGCTGGGCAAGCTGGAGGATTCGATCCGCTTCTTGGAAGAGCGCTGCGAGGAGGGGCTGACCCCGATGGAGCGGGTGCGGATCGTCCGCTCGCCGCTGCGCTTCACCCTCAAGGACATTCTGGAGAACGTCTATGAGGAGCACAAGGAGCTGGGCGGCGCGGGCGAGGCCAACATTGACCCGGCAATGGTCGTGGCCAAGGCCAACATCGTCCGCCGGATCAAGCGCAAACCCTACACCTCGCCGGTGATGGTCATCGGCCAGGAAGTCGGGCGGGGCGAGGAGTTCCGCAACGGCGGCTCTTGCAAGCCTTGGGGCAACGAGAAGGCCATGCGCTACATGAAGGTGGCCGAGACCGAGGGCATCCCTATTCATTTCTACATCTTCACGCCGGGCTCGTACCCGGTGGAGGACTACCCCGGCGCGGCCCAGCAGATCGCCCGCAACCTCTACACCATGACCAAGCTGCGGGTGCCGATGATTTCGGTCATCTCCGAGGGCGGCTCCGGCGGGGCTGAGGCGGTCGGCATGAGTGACTTGCGCCTGATGTTCTCGCACGGCTACTACTCGGTTATTTCGCCGGAAGGCGCGGCGGCCATTGAGGGCCGGGTTAAAGAGGGCCGCAAGGTCGACCCGGAGCTGATTGAGAAATGCGCCCGCCAGCTTAACATCACCGCAACGGACAACCTCCGCCTTGGCACCATTGATCGGATCATTCAAGAACCGCCGCTGGGCGCGAAGAGCGATGACTTCGCCTTTTTCGCCCGCATTCGTTCAGAGATCATCCGGGCCACCGACGAGGTGGTGCTGCGGACGAAGAACATGCGCAGCTTCCGCTCCTACGAGGTGAAGCGGAAAAAGGCGGAGAATCCGGACGAGGCACCGCAGATTGATATTCCGTGGGAGCTGGACGAGGGCGAGACCGACAAGCTGCTGGATTTGCGCTCAAAGAAGTACCGGAACATGGCCATGCACAGCTTCGGCGGCATCACCATGCCAGCGGAGAGCTTCTTCAAGTTCTTCTGCTCGGCCACGGAAAAATTTTGGTACACTGTCCGCTACGATGTGCTGAAAACGCAGCAGAAGCAGGTGCAGAAGACGATCAAGGAGCTGTCCGGCGAGGGCACGGCCTTGGTCAACCGGATTACTGCGCCCTTCAGCCGTTTCTTCGGCAAAGAGGAGGAGAACGGCAGCAGGCCGGTGCCGAAATCGCTGGCCGCCGCTGATCCGCAGTTTGCCGGTGATTACTGCGTGATTCAGGATCCGCTGGAGCTGACTGACACCTACACCAGCCCGCTGGCCAACGAAGACCGCACCATCACCTGTCCGAACGCGGAGAAAGCTGGCTGCAAAGACCTCTGGATTCCTGACCTTTACGGCGAATTCTGCGGGGTCTGCGAGAACTGCGGCCATCATTTCCCGCTCGAATATCAATGGTATCTGAAGAACGTTTTTGATCCCGGCTCGATCCGCATCTTCAACAACGACATCTTCTCGAAGAACCCGCTCAACTACGAGGGCTTTGACGAGCGACTTCAGGCGGCTAAGAGCAAGACCGGCATGGGCTGCGCCAACCTGACCTTCATGGCGCGGGTCAGGGACATCGAGCTGGTCGTGACCATGCTCTTCTCTGATTTCCGCAACGGCACCGTCGGTTCGGCGGAAGGCGAGAAGTTCGTCCAAGCCTGCGACATTGCCCGGCGCAAGAAGCGGCCCCTGCTGGCCTACGTTCACACCACCGGCGGCATCCGCATTCAGGAAGGCACCCTTGGCGTGGCGCAGATGCCGAAATGCACCATGGCGGTGCGCGAGTACATTGACGCGGGCGGGCTGTACATCGTGGTCTATGACAACAACTCCTACGCCGGGCCGGTGGCTTCGTTCTTAGGCTGCTCGCCGTATCAGTTCGCCATCCGCTCCAGCCGCATCGGCTTTGCCGGGCCACGTGTCATCCGCGAGACCACCGGCATTGACATCCCGCCGGACTACCACGATGCCCGCAACGCCCTAAAGCGCGGCCACATCCAAGGCATCACCGACCGCCGCGACTTCCGCCGCCATCTCTATCAGGTCATGCAGACCATGGGCAGCCCAGGGCTGTACTACCGGTGATTTTTTTCCTGCGCCGCAAGATTTCTGCTTGACCTTGCGGCCAGTCTGTGATATATAAATGCAGCGTTTTTGCCGTATGGGCTGTTAGCTCAGCTGGTAGAGCAGTTGACTCTTAATCAATTGGTCGAAGGTTCGAATCCTTCACAGCCCACTATGAAATTCAAGGAGTTAGCCTTTGACAGGTTAGCTCCTTTTTTATTTCCTGCTCATTCTGTACCAGCCCAGTACCATTTTTTGCAAAAGCGAAACTTCCAGCAAGAGAAACGGCGGCAGCCCTACAGCTCAGGGATGCGGGCGAACAAGTCCATCAGCGGCAGGTTGATGTAATAATTATGCCGCCCGGCTTTGGCCTTCCGCAGAAAGCCCTGTTCCGTGAGCTGATTCAGGTACTTCGTTGCGGTCAGCCGGGAAATGCTCAGGTCATTCTGAAGGTATTCAATCTTGGTGTAGGGATGCCTGAACAGGTTGTTCAACAGGTCTTGGCTGTAGATTTTCGGCAGCTCCGCCCGGATGCGGTGTTTATAATCCAGCATCAAGTTTTTTATGGCGTTGACCGTCCAAATGGTCTGCCGGGCCGTGCTTTCCACGCCGTGCAGCATGTACAGTATCCAGCTTTCCCAGTCATCCGCATCCCGCGCCCTTTGCAGCAGGCGGTAATATTCGCCCTTGCTTCTGATAATATAGCGGCTCAGATACAGCACGGGGATATGCAGCAGGTCTTTGGCGACTAAATAAAGAATGCTGATGATTCGCCCTGCTCGGCCATTGCCGTCATAGAACGGGTGGATGGATTCAAACTGATGATGAATGACCGCCATTTTCACTAATGGGTCAAGGCCGCTCATTGCGTCATCGTTGATGAACTGCTCCAAGTTGCTCATCAGGCGCAGTATTTCCCGATGATCTTGCGGCGGAGTATAGACTATTGCCCCGGTCTGCTCGTTGATCAGCTCGGTTCCCGGCACCTTTCTGATGCCAGCGTCGTTCTGCTCCAGCTCCTTGTGAATTTCGAGAATGTGGTTGATGGTCAGGAGGCCGCTTTGCCGCACCAAGGCAAAGCCTTTTTGCAAGGCTGCCGCGTACCGGCTGACCTCTTTGGCCGCAGGGTTCAAAATTAGGTTCAGTTCCGATTTATACAAGTCATCATGCGTTGTTATGATGTTTTCAATCTCCGAACTGTCTTTCGCCTCTTGCAGCGTGAGGGTGAAAACCAGGATGGACTGATTCGGAATGGTGGAAGCCAGCCCTTTCAGCTCGGCAAGGTAGCGGTGCGCTGAAGCTGCTTTCTTCAGAACATCCTTGGTTTCCAAGTCATTTTCAGGCGGCAGGGCAGGTATGGACATAATTTTTGTCGGCTGCTGATATGTATAAAAAAAGCTATTTTCTATATATTAACCGATTCTCATGTATAAAAAAACAGCTTTTCGCATCTATGATATTCGGCTTGATCAGCGGCGTTCTCTTCTATAAACTAAGTTAAGAGACTAAGTTTCATACAACAGAGGGCAGGACGATGAGAACAGTGAATGTGCATGAGGCGAAAACGCATCTGTCAAGGCTGCTGGCCTTGGTTTTGGCGGGCGAGGAAATCACCATCGCAAAGTCCGGCCAGCCCTGCGCCCGGCTGGTGCCGCTGCCGCAGGCGGAGAGGAAGAGAACTCCGGGCATTGCCAAGGGCGCGGTCACAGATGCCTTTTTTGAGCCGTTGCCGGAAGAGGAGCTGCTGGCATGGGAAAAATGACCCTGCTGCTGGACACGCACGTTTTCCTGTGGTGGCTTTTTGATGATTCCCGGCTTCCGGCAGACATCCGCCGCGCTGTTGAGGATGCGGACAATGCGGTGCTGATCAGCGCGGCCTCTGTCTGGGAGATAACAACGAAATTCCGGCTGGGCAAGCTGCCGGAGGCGGCGGCAGTGGCGAAGAATGTTCCGCTCTGGATTGAGAAGGCGGGCTTTGCGCCGCTGGCTGTGAGTCCCGCCCATGCCCAGCTTGCCGGAGCATGGGAGCAGGCGCACCGTGACCCGTTCGACCGGATGCTTGCGGCGCAGGCGAAGCTAGAACAGGCTGTTCTGGCGACTGTTGATGATGCGCTGGCCGCCTTCCCGATTCAAATCATGAACCGATGATAATCTAAAAGCTGGCTCCCGAATTGTGCTCTGGCCAGTCATCCAGTACGGAATCCCTTCTCTTTCACCCTATCCCGATACCAAGATAAGATACTTTGCAGTCTTTTGGGGTCAAATTCTAAATTTACTTGGAACAATTCCTGCATCTCCTCGAAAATACGGTTATCCTCCGCATCAAACACCTGAAACTTAATTCGATCACGAGCGTCAAAAATCTCTGTGTAACACCTTAATGGACGAAACGCTCCTTCAAAACATTCCTTGACCTGTTCGTCTGTAGGCACTGGCAATCCCTCCGTGTGCTTTTATTCAACAAGATAGAAAAATCAAAGCAATCCCCCTGCGGTATCTTAGCTGCACTGTTTCAAACCCGCAGCCCTGTCCGCAGAATCTCCCGCACCAGCGGGTCATCCGGCGTGAAGCTGTCCGGGCTGAAGGGCAGCGGCTCTATGCGGTCATCTACGGCCAAAGCAATTTTGGTCAGGCGCACCCGCTCTTCAAAGCGGTCAGAGCCAATCTGCGGGGAAATCACCGCAAGGTCAATATCGCTCCATTCATCAGCCTTGCCGGTCAGATGCGAGCCGAACAGATACGCTCCAGCAATCTGCATTCCCGCTGCCTTCAGGCGTTCGAGAAAAGCGGCAACATTCGCCATTACTGCATTGTCGATTTCAGTTATACATAAAATATTTCAGCAACATATGTTAAGATAAACGATAAATCATAACCACATTATCTTACTGTCTTTTTATGCTCTTAAACCTTCGTTTTATGAAGAAGGTGATTGTCAAGGGCATGAAGTAAATTTTCAGTATCATCCATAAGCAAAGAATCAGGTGGTGGTTTTAGTACATTATCAATACTGACACCAGATTCTTTCGCGAGTTTCTGCAAGCCTTGCAGAATCGTTGAAGATTGCACGAACATCTATCCAAGTTTTATTTATTCTCTTAAAAATATCACTTTCTGAGATTTCGCAATTAAAATGAGCAACAGTATTATGTCGAACTATTGTAACAAGAGGTTTTGCTCTGGCGTATATCTCTTCGTATTCAATATGAAATAATTCGTAAGTATCACTGCTTATTTTATTCTTTATCTCATTTAAGTACCTAACAAATGATGGAGCTTTTGGTTCATCCTTATCAAATAAATGCCATAAATAAATTATAGATGCTGTAAAATGAGCGTCTTTGGAAATTATAAAAAAATTGTTATGCTCTTTTAAAACATTCGCGAATTTTTTTCATGGTTCATAGTTGCCAAACTTAATACACAAAATATTTCAAAATTAGCTTTCGCATACGATGCAACACGGAGAATTATTGGTATAAAATTTGATTTATTCATAATAAATGATAAAGTGTAAAAACAAAGCGACTCCTCAATATTTCAGCATATGCGCTACTATCCCACATTCTCTATGTTCTGGCGAAGCCCATCCTTCTGTTTTTCTGCGAATTCCTTCTCTAAAAATCCCATTTGTACGCTTTCATCAATCATCCCATCATATATTTTGATGAAATCGTTTCCGAGGGGATTCAAAACACCTCGGTGAAGATGATACTGACCACTTTCGGCATGATCTCCAGAGAAGTTGCTGACCGCGCCAAGAATCCACTTTCGAGCGGGTGTGCCTTTGCGGATGACTTCTACGAATTCTTGATATCATGCAAAGATCATTTGCTCGACTGATTGGCGAACGATTCGGAACGCATCGCAATCAAACATAGATTCGAGTTAGTCAAGCACACCAATTGCGTCTCGAATTTCTTTCGGGGTAAAAAGTTTCTTGAAAAATGTCATGTTCTATACAAAGATGGATAAATTGAGATTTAACGAAAATTGTGTCAATGACACGAATAAAATATATTCATATTTTTCTGTTATACGTTACATTTTTCATTTATGCCGATTGATTTTTTCTTTCCCTTTGTCTTTTGAGGAAAATTTCTAAATTTGACCTTTGTGATTCAGGTTCTCCATTATGGATAATACGTGTTGATAGATATTCCTGTTCATAATAAAAATTTTCGTACATTTTTTCTTGAACTATTGATTGAACAGTTTTTACCGCTTGAGAAATACTACATTTGAACCATTCTTTATTGTCTCTGTACTCTTTTAGAGATAAGTGGATTTTTTGTTCGACCTCACGTGGGTTTATAGTTAAAACTTCATAAGCTACTTTATAATCATTTGGAATTCCTGAACTTTGCAGGTCTTTAGCACGAAGTTTTGGATCTTTTAAAGTATAACCTATTTTCACGAGTCCTTTTAGGGATTCATTTATTATGACATACACCCACCCCTTAACATTTCTGATTGGATATTTTTCTTCTGATGTTTTTTTATCCACCTGTTTTTTGGACACAGAAGAGACATTACTTTGATTTTTCGTAGTACGATTCAGACTTTCATCATAGTTTTTGGTATTTTCTGTTGCAATTTTAGCCTGTTCTTTTTTCTCGGCAACGCGCAGTTGTTCTTGCCAAGCACGTCGCCTTGCTTCCTCTTCCTTCTTGCGTTGCTCCTTCCATGCGTTAATTTGAGCTGTTTCTATACGGTAAAGTTCTTCTCGTATTCTCTTGTCCTTTAATAACTGTTCTTGAGATTTTTCTTTCCAATAATCGCAGTGGTCGGTATTGCTAAAATTCTGTGATACTTTAGTGCATAATGTAGCGAAAGCTTTTGGTTCTCCAAACACACAGCTAATACATTCTTTTTCCATTTCTCACTCCATATTTAACCAAATCCGAATTCTACCCAAAACTCTTTTATTTACCACCACCCGCCCTCATTTTCAACCGTGGATTCAAGTTGTAAGTGCAACTTTTGCTGAGTTGAGAAAAGAGTGAGTTATGGTAACATGATGGCTCAAT